>CAITZA010000259.1 GCA_903896745.1 uncultured Desulfomonile sp.
TCGGCTGCCGCCTTCTTTGTCAGCAGACGAATCAGCGCCCCGGTTTCCGAACTCGTTGAGGGCGCCAAAAAAATGGCCGCTGGTGACACAACCTATAGACTAGAGCCTCCAGAATTCGGAGAATGTCGCGCTCTAGCGGAAGTCATGAATCAGATGGCCAGCCAGCTAAACTCAAGGATAAGCTCTCTCACTGAACAACGTAACGAACTTGAAGCGGTTCTTTACGGCATGAGTGAAGCGGTCCTTGCCATTGACTCTGATGAAAGGATTATTCGTGTTAACAAGGCCGCAGAGAAGCTCTTCAAAATTGACGGTTCCAAAATTAAAGGGGCTACCCTGCAGGAGGTTATCAGGAATTCCCAGTTACAGCGATTTGTACGGCATACGTTGCTTCAAAATCGAATAACCGAAGGAGAGATTGTCTTCATAGGCGAAAACGAAAAATTTCTGCAGGCCCACGGTTCCCCCCTAATGGATTCTAATGGCTCAAAAGTAGGGGCATTATTAGTGCTTAATGATATAACCCGCACCAAAAAACTTGAAGTCATCAGACGCGATTTCGTTGCCAATGTATCCCATGAGCTCCAAACACCCATAACTTCCATCAAGGGCTTTCTCGAGACCCTGAAAGAGGGCGCCATTTCAGACCCTGAAAACGCCCAGAGATTCGTGGATATAGCAATAAAACACACAAACCGTCTTATAGCGATAATTGAAGACCTGTTGAGTCTTTCACGCATTGAAAGGGATAGTGAAAAAGGCGAGATTCTTCTGGAGCCCGTAAATATTTCAGATGTCTTTTCTTCTGTACAGCGGGCATTCCAAGATAAAGCCGAATATTCGAGAATAATCGTCACTTATGATTCAGACGAAGCCTTGACTGCTCTGGGAAATGTCACCCTTCTCGAACAGGCTATCGGAAACCTAGTTGACAACGCTATCAAGTACAGTCCTTCCGACAGGTCAGTTCGGGTTGAGGCCAACCGGAAAGGAGACAATATAGTAATCAGCGTTTCCGATCAGGGCAGTGGGATCTCCAAGGAGCATCTCGGACGCATATTTGAGAGATTCTACCGTGTTGACAAGTCACGCAGCCGCAAGGAGGGAGGAACAGGTCTTGGACTGGCAATAGTCAAACACATCGTGGCAGCTCATGGCGGAACAGTAACAGTAACTAGTTCTCCTGGGGCCGGAAGCGTTTTTACAATAATTATTCCGTCTGCGTCTGAATCGGCGTCCGTCTGATTTTCGCCCAAGACTCCCGGAAAACTTTGGCGCAGGACCGTCTGGAGATCACTCCTTACTAAACCGGATGTAAAACGCTCATCCGTAAAGAAGGAATTCTCCCCTGTCCTGCATGAACTCCCTAAGGCCATCATTCCATGACTCTTCAAGCTCCGCAACGCGTGTTCCCGACAGAATGGCGTCCACAATAGTTTTGTCGCCCGCTATAACATCGATAGGCCGCTTGTCAAAAACGTATTCATAGGGGCCTTCAAACAGGCCGAAGTCGTCCGTGTGAGTCATGGCAATAGAGGCAATAATCGCAAGCGACGCGCTATATGGCCTGAACTTATTCCGATTCGTTACATGCAACTGAAACCCTTTGCATGTCTGATTAGCAAACTTGTTGAACGTAGGCCTGAAGTCTATTTCCCGCATAATCGCCCCATCCAGGCAATCTGTGTCAAGATTTCCCAGAATTCGTTCTGGCTCGAAATATGGAGCTCCAAAAATCTCAAAAGGACGTGTGGTTCCCCTACCCTCGGACAATCTTGTGCCTTCCAGCAAAACCTGGCCCGGGTAAACAATTGCGGTCTCTACAGTAGGCATGTTAGGTGACGGCATAGCCCAGACCAAACCTGTCTCATCAAAATATTGGCCCCTCTCCCAACATTCCATTCTCACTACATCCAGATCACACCCAAGCTCATACTTACCGTTATAGTAACCCATCAGTTCACCAATGGTCATTCCGTGACGCATGGGGATGGGATAAGGCCCCACAAACGACGTATAGGCAGGATCAAGAACATTCCCCTGCACGTCCCGACCATTTACGGGATTGGGACGGTCCAGGACAATTACGGGCTTGCCGGAGTCGGCGCATGCATTCATTAAATAAAGCGCCGTTGTCGCAAAGGTATATACCCTTGTCCCAACATCCTGAATGTCTATAAGCACTGCATCCACGTCTTTCAACATTTCCTTCGAGGGCCTTCTCGAAGATTCATAAAGACTGTATACAGGGAGGTGGAATTTTTCGTGAATCTGGTGGGATGTTTCTATCATGTTGTCCTGTTCGGTCAAACCAACGCCGTGCTGGGGACCGAACAGAACCTTGAGACGCCCTGGAGCAATGGAAATGATCACCTCAGGCGCCAGAATCATGCCGGAACTGATTGAGGCCTGATTATACAGAAGCCCCAGGGTTCCATATCTCTTGAGTCTCTCCGGAGACTCCCGAATCACATCAAGTCCTGTTTTTACCATAACAACTTTTCTCTGGCGCCTATGCTACTCCCATTTGTTTCCACGCCCACGCCTTAATTCGTAAGTGTCATTACCCCAACGACTGACAAAGACAGTCCTTTCTCCAGGCCCACCGGTCACCATGTTGCTCACGATCCATGAAACCAGACTAACCACGATTGAGGCAAAAAATGCGCTCCAGAAAGATTCCACATGAAACCCCGGCACAATGGATCCCACAAACATGAACAGCAGGGCATTAATGACCAACACAAAGAAACCGAGCGAAATAACGGTCAAAGGCAGGGTGAGCAGTATCA
>CAITZA010000260.1 GCA_903896745.1 uncultured Desulfomonile sp.
AGTTCTTCGCCGCCGCCGTGCGTGACAACGGCCAGTTCAGGCGAAAAGCCTTCGACATGTTCCTTTTCTTTCTGGAGGAAAGACATTGGGATGAGCAGCGGGAAGGCCGCGTTGACATGACCGCTCGCTTTAAAACGGCGGTCCAATGCCCCCTGGATATTTTCCCACAAGGCCCATCCATACGGGCGGACGACCATACAGCCGCGCACCGGGGCATAATCGGCCAGTTCGGCCCGCTGGACGATCTGGTTATACCACTCCGAAAAGTTTTCACTCTGTAACGGGAGTTTGTCTTCGCTCATACAATCCTCTGTAATTAATCTTGTCTCAGCCGTGCAGGCGGCCAACAATGCATGTGTCAGGGTTGATCCCAGGTGCGTCCCTGGTTGATCCGCAGTTTCTCCAGGACGGCCTGTTCAAGGTCAATGCCGAGAATGCTGGATAATTGCAGCAGATAAAGGGTCACATCAGCCAGTTCGCCAGCCAATTGCTGGCGGTCGGCGACTTCATCGCCCCACTGGAAATGTTCGAGCACTTCGGCGGCTTCCAGTGAAAGGGAAGTCGCGATATTGCGCGGAGTTTGGGGCCGGCGGCTGTTGGGAGCATACCAGCCCTTGGATTCGACGAAGCGGTTCATGAAGTGAGTTAATTCTTGAATATCCATCGCGAGTACGTATTATACCTGTTTTTGATCGTTGGTAAGAAAGGGATCATCTCACACTATCTTTGCACTTTAAGAAAAAAAATAGAGCAGGCATGGCTCAAATCGAGGATAATTAAGGTTTGCTGAGAACCGACACCCAGGAGGAGAACCATGCCCAAACCAATTGTATGCCTATCGGATGCATTGCGTCAATTCGCAGAAGCGTTTCGTTCTTGCTTTAGTCCGCGCCAGTGGAAGTACTTCGTGATCGTACTGATGGGGCTGATGGAATGCGAAGAACGGAAAACGATGACGGGCATGATACGGGTAGTGAGCGAGCGGATTAGCCTGTCTGGGATGTCTCGGTTTCTGAACAAGTGGAGGTGGGATCCGCTAGCAGTGGCTCGCATCTGGCTGAAACGCTTTCGGGAGCGAATGGAAGCACCAGTACAGGCCGAACATGACCGTCTCCACAAGGGACAACCGAAGAAACCAGGACGCCCGAAACAAACCGTGGTGACAGGTTACCTGGCGTTGGATGACTCGGTACATACCAAACCGAAGGGACGCAAAATGGAAGGCTTGGGACGGCATTACTCCAACAGCGAGAAGCGGGTAGTTTCTGGACACTGCTTATTCACGGGCGTGTACGTCTTGCTCGGTCAGCGCTGTCCGCTGGTTCCCAAGTTGTACCGGCAGAAGCGTGACTGCGAGGCAACCGACACTCCTTTTCGAAGCAAGATTGATCTGGCGGTGGAGGAAATCGAGCAGTTTGAACCAGTGGCAGACACCCATACCCATGTACTGATCGATAGTTGGTATCACTGTCGACGAGTGCGCCGGGCAGCCCGGAAACGGGGCTTTTCCGTGAGTGGTGCCTTGAAAAGCAATCGCTGGATGCGCCAGACGCAGCCGGATGGGGAGCGCGAATGGGTCCAACTGTCCGCCTATGCCGATCAACTGAAGGAACAGGACTGGAAAGTGGTGACATGGCCTTCTGCAGAGGGTGGACAACCGGTGTATGCCCATCTGGTTCACACCTGGGTCCGCAAATTAGGTCCGACTACCCTCTTGATCACCTGCCACGATCCGGTGGATCCCGGCAAGTCGATCCGCTATTGGGGCAGCACCCAGTCAGACTTGGATGCTCAAGCTCTGGTCAACATCCTTGCTATTCGCTGGGAGATCGAAACTTTCTTCGAGTACGACAAAGACCTATTGGGGAGTGATCATTACCAACTGATGAGCGCACAAGGCGTTTTACGCTTCTGGGCCCTCACCGCTTGTATGATCGCTTTCCTCGAAGAACAACGCGCTGCTTCCTCCCAAACCTGCGGTGACATTAGAAGGACGATCCAGAATGAACACCACACCAATTTCCTCCACTGGTTATTCATCCAGTTTGCTTCCGGACAATCCGTGGAGCAAGTCCGTTTACAATTGGCTCTATGCGATTCTTAAAGTGCAAGGATAGTATTCTTAACAGAGTACCCACTACGATACATTGAAACAACACGCCGGGATTCAATCACAAAACAGACCTTTTACACATATCGCGAGCTTCGAGGTGATCATCCATTTGTACCACTCGCAGAGGATGTATGTTTGGAGAACGAACTAGAGGCAGAAAGTTTATACTTGGTTGATCGCCAGAAAAAGTTGTTCCTGCTAAGACCATTGTTGATACGAAAAGAATGTCCAGAATGTGGTACTTGGTCCACATTCTATCTTGGCACTTATGACGCAAACACCAATACGCCGGTGATGAAAAGCATGGAACATGGTCATACCAGCGCAGAGCATGATCTCGCTGCTGCTTTCCGATTTTTGGGGTTAACAAAGTAAACCATTATCATCAAACTGGATGAGGTATCAAAGTCTGGCCAGCCAATGTGGATCGCAAATATTTCCGTATAGTCATGTCGGTGGATTCGCCTGATGATGTGCGGTTTCGGTTGGGTACTAACTTTTAGTTGGTGTGTTTTCATACTTGACTTTAGAGATATGAATATAGCGCTGAAATAGCGCTTGAACCTTAAAAACAGTTACCAAAAACAGTCTTCAGGCGGTGGAAGCAGCCCTGTTTTGCAAGTTTTTCGCCTTTTTTATCACCGGACACCGCTTTCTGCCGGCTACGTGAAAGCCTTTGGAGCGACCTTTAACTTTTCCAGCATTTCTGGTGTTTCGGGCCGATGAACCCAACTGCACTACATATCCAAAAGCGCTGCGCTGAACCTGCCCTGGAGTCAAACCTTTCGTTACTGGCTGCGTTACAGCCGGATACCAGGCCTGTCGAGACGCTTTGACCTCATCGCGCATAAGAAGCAGTTGCCAGTAAGCCAGGGCGCACAACCACATTCAATTGTCAGTATTCACTAAATCGGTTGGACAACTTGAACTTCGACCCATGTTTAGCCGTACCTTTCAAATGCGGCTTGGGAAGCTCATAAAACTTCTGGTTCCTGCGTAAACGTACCAATTTCTCTACTTTTTGAGATAACACAAAATTTCGTTGTACAATTCTTATCGTTAGCCAATTTCATTACAGAAAATGTAACAATTCATCCCAAACGTAAGAGCCATGACCCGATATCTGCCCTCTCAAGAATCAAAATTGATCTTGTCCCTTGAATGGGAG
>CAITZA010000261.1 GCA_903896745.1 uncultured Desulfomonile sp.
ATACATGGGTTTGAGCGCGCCAAACGTAAATCGCAAGCCGGCAAGTCGGCAGACATAATAATCAGCGCCGCGGATGATAACCCGCGTCAGGAGATAGTAAACCTCGGAAGGCGCCTGTCAGATGGACATTTCGGCTCCGTCAGGACTTATCCATTAAATATCCATGAGTTAGGCGGAACCGTGAACATCTGCGGCCAGTTACTGAGAACTATGGTTAGGAAGACTTTCGTTCACATAGAACTAAGTCACGAAATCCGTCAACAGCTCAAAACAGACCCGAACCTGCGCCGGACTTTCGTGCAGCGACTTGAGGAAGCACTGCTATGAACGGGCACGTTTTTTCATGGTCACTGCCAGACGCCGGAACCCTCTGAACGGGAAATATCCCCGGGAAGTTATGAACGCAACCTTACAATAAAGACTCAATGCAATTGAGAATGAGGCAAGGTCCCTGTAGATTGGTTTGATGGAGCCGGAGATGGGAGTTGAACCCACGACCTGATGATTACGAATCCTATCTTTGGAACTAGACATCATTATTTTAAATAAGTTAACTAGATGACCGTTGCTAACCAATTACCGCTTACCACGACTTTTCACGACTGTGTCATGCAAAAGTCATGCAGTCTTTTCAGGCCAGGTGAAAATCACCTCGTCTTCAGAATGGACGAATCAAGCCTGGTGGAGATAGATGGTTCAAATTTTAGCTCGAACCGTCCCGAGGACAAGCCTCAAGGGATTTTAAGTCCCGTTCCACCCATTACCCACATTCAGTTTTATCAAAGTTTCCAGCTAGTTGTCATATCCTGTTATCTCATGTTCACTCGTATCATGTCAAAAGACGTGACCAAAAATTCCAGGATTGTTGGCTCAAATTGGTAGAGTTCACATTTAATACAATTCGGAATTAGCTAACTCACCGCCTGGAATGAAAAGCGCATCCCGCCAGATTATGTCGACTAGGTGTTGTCTAAATGTATCGGTATGTTGGAACTCTGGTTGGCAGGCACATAATTTCTCGGTTCAATTATACCTTGGTCAAAGCCTTATCCTATGTGTCCAGCGCTTCTCGTATCCTTGCCAAAAGCTCTTTACTGAGGAAAGGTTTGTTGACAAAACCCCTGGCGCCTCTTGAAATTAGAGTTTTCGCTGACCCATTTGGGGAATAACCACTTGCCAAAAGAATCTTCGCTCCCGGATTGATCTTCAGAATTTCTTCCAGGCAGAGCTTGCCATCCATTTCCGGCATTATCAGATCCAAAACAACTAGCCCGATGGTATCACCAACCTTCTCATAAATCTCTAAACCCTCCTTGCCATTCTGGGCAGTGATGACGCTGTAGCCTTTTTGCTCCAAAATTCTGGCGCCTAGATCCCTTATATTCTCGTCATCATCCACGAGTAGAATGGTCTCTGTTCCACCTGGAGTGGCCGAGTCATCAGAGGGGCATACGGGAATATCGTCACCATGAATTGCGGGGAAGTAGATTTTGAACGTGGTCCCGTGTCCTGGTTCGCTATAGCAAAAAATATGGCTGTTATGCTGCTTGACTATTCCATATACCGTGGCCAGTCCCAAACCAGTGCCTTTACCCAGGCCCTTAGTGGTGAAAAATGGCTCAAAAATGTGAGACATGGTTTCGCTGTCCATGCCAGTCCCAGTGTCTGAAACCGTCATTAACACGTAGGATCCGGGAGAGACTCGGATATGGCGGCCGCAATAATCATCGTCCAAAGTCACATTCTGCGTCTCAATGACCAGCTTACCTCCTTCCGGCATTGCGTCTTTGGAGTTGATCGCCAGATTCATCAAGATTTGCCCAATCTGCGAAGGTTCAGCCTTGATTAATTGCGGAATTTGCTCCAGATGAAGTTCAATGACTATGTTCTTGGGTATTGTATGATACAGGAGACGTTCAATCTTCTTGGTTTCATCGTTCAAGCTTACCGGGACAAGCTTAGCCTGTTCCTGTCTACTGAAAGCCATCAGACCTTTTACCAAATCCGCTCCACGCTGCCCCGCATCGTAAATTTTCTGTAAATCAGTACAGTCCTCACCCACTTCTTTTTTTCGTTCAAGCATGAAGTCGGAGTAACCAATTATCACCTGGAGAAGGTTATTGAAGTCATGAGCTATGCCTCCGGCGAGCGTCCCTAACGCCTCCATTTTTTGAGCTTGAGCCAGTTGAGAGTATAGAGATTTTCTTTCCGTGATGTCTTCCACCAACTCTACCACGAGTTGAACCCCACCCGGGTGGTCCTTGACAGGACAAGAGGTGATTCTATAATTCCGAATTTTATCTCCTACAGGAGTTTCTATTTCGCATTCGTGGACTCCACCATCTTGAAAGGTGAGTAAGCAGGGACAATGAGAACAAGGTGATGACCTGGGATGCTCATTGTATGCTGAATAGCAGGTTTGCCCCGTGCCTGGACGCACCTCGGGATAATACGCTTCAAAAAACCGGTTGATGGCAACTATTTCCATTCTGCGATTGATCACGGAAATGCCAACATGGAGATTGTCCACAACTGCCCGGTAGCGTTGCTCGCTTTCCCTGAGCGCCTCTTCAGCCAACTTACGGTCGGTGATGTCACGGGCAAATACCAGCGCCCCATCTTGATTTGCAAAGCGAATAGGAACAGCCGAGACTTCCACATGGATCTCAGATCCATCCATGCGCAGGTATATCTGGTCCAAGGTTGGGGGGCTTTTCTTCTCAACATTTAGAAGCCGGATACGCTCTCTCACAGTTTCATGGAAGTTCGGATGAAACCGATCCATAACAGGTTTGCCGAGAAGTTGTTCGTGAGATTCCGCCCCAAACAACTTCAAGGCCTGACTATTTACATAGGCAAAGAGGCCTCCGGTCTGAACAAACAAAGCATCAGGAGCGCCCTCAACAAGAGCCTTGAACGTTTCTTCACTTGTTCGGATCTGTTCTTCTATTTTTCGGCGTTCGGTGATGTCCGTGTGAGTGCCTGCCATACGGGAAGGCTTCCCATCATCATCAAGTTTGACCACTCGGGCACGATCCAGTATCCATACCCACTCGCCGGATTTGTGGAGCATCCGATACTCACATTCGTGATGCTCCGTCTTGCCTTCCAAATGGTCTGTTATGGATTGCCATGCTCTTGGCCTGTCATCCAGATGTACAAGATCCTCCCATTGAGGCACGGAAAAAGCAATGTCTTTGAAAGAATAGCCCAGCATTTCCGCCCAGCGCTCATTGCGGTTTACCTCTCCGGTTTTCAAGTTCCAATCCCAGAATCCATCTCGGCTGCCTTCAAGCACATATTTAAGGCGCTCTTCACTCTCACCCAAAGATTCCTCGGACTGCACTATTTTTCTGTGTGAAATGACAAAAACAAGGGTATTAAAGACTATAAGAGCGGTAAGGAGCAATAAGACAGCGATCCCGTTGCGACTCTGAATCGAAATGACCCTTTCCAGGTGCATGCCACTGAGTCGGTAGACATCATCCGCTATACGACGAACTTTTATGAAGAGTTGGGTGTCAATCATCGCCTTGCGGTCTTCAAGCGACAGTGAGCCCATTCCTGTTCCCGACACCTCAAGCTGGTCGATCAAGAGACCAAGGTTTTCATAATTGATCCGTATCTGCACAATCAGGGCTTGTTCGGCTGGGTAGGCGGAGCTGGCTTGTTCAAGGAGATCACGTAAAGATAGGCACACGGCCCGGATTTGGGTGAGGTCAGTCGGCTCAAAATCCTGTTTCATATCCGCCAGAAGAGTATTCAAAGCATTGGTCTTGAATATCATTGCATCGTAGACCCGACTTTTCCCAAGCTCATTCTTCACCTGTTGAAGCATGAAATAGACGAGGCAAGCGATGATTGCGGAAATAAAAATGGATACGGTGATGCTCGACATCAATCTGGTTCTTGTTCTCATCTCGGTTACCTAAAGATCGTGACTCGCTCTGGAGCTACCTTATCGAGCGGGATGGAATCGATGAATTTCATGACGTTGGGCGGCTCGCCTCTCATCTCATTTCTTCGCATGAGCCACTTTAAGTAGATTTTAAGAGAACTGATAACTGATTGATTCAATGAGACCCCTACCTTGGTTCTAGCCCAGAATTGGTCAAGCAGGTTCGCTCTGAAGCCCCATTCCTTCATCACTATGCCCTTTGCCTGATCTTCGTGCGTCAGGCAGAATGTCTCAGCCATGATAAGCGATTTGAGAAAGAGAGAAACAGCCTCGGGTGACCGAAGCACGCTTTCCTTCACGACAAGTAGCGCATTGTACACTAGATGATGCCGAGTGTCCCATACGACGCCGTTCTCGCCAAGTCGGTCAACAGCATCAAATGCAAATGTCACAAAAGCCGATACTGCGTCGACTCTTCCATCCACAACGGCACTCGTCTGGTCCAAAAGATTAATGGGCACAGCGATGACTTCCGATGGAGAAATGTCGTTCTCCAATAGGAAAGTTTGCAACGCAAATTCGCTGATAGTATTTGGGACAAAACCGATCCGTTTACCCTTCAAGTCAGAAGGCTGCAGTATACCCCGATCCTTTCTGGCTACAATCCGGCTTTCAAAAACCTCGCCCTGCGATGCCACAACTCGAATAGGGGGATCTTTCGACATCTCCCAAGCGAAACGAAAATCGACCACCGTAGCCATTTCTACCTCTCCGTTGAGCAACGCATCCAAGGCGGAACTACCGGAGGGATACTTCCGAATCGAGACTTCGACGCCGCATTTCTTGAAATAGCCTTGGGCGTCGGCTATGGCAATCAGACGTGTGTATGGGGTCGGATAGAGCCCCACTGTCAATCGGGGTGATTCGGCTTGGGACCTAGGCTCTGCGGTTGACAAGGATGCAAACCCAATCAAAAGGAACGACAGAAGCAAAGAAATAATCAAAAACGCTTTTGATCCGAACTTTTTCATCGGGAGATTCCGGATTGGATCATCGTTGAGCTCATGCGCCTCAAATGTTCGATGACTCTCGTGCCAGTTTTGTCGGAAGTCTCAAGAGTAGACTCCTAGGCTTATATCGCACATCAACGGGATGTTATCAATATCTATGTCTACAGATCGCACCTCAGGCATTTAAGGTTTTTCAAATCCCCGGGAAACCACTATTTTGAGGCTGTGGGTTGCCTCGTCGAAAAGCTGGATATTGCCCATATCGGCATATGCGATTGAGATAGCAGTGTCGGGTATTGTCTCCACGATGTTCACGTGATGGGCTAGCCGATCAAGCAGGACTCCTTTTTTGGGCAATTAGAAATCCCACATCTGCCTGACAGTTTTGAAATGGGCTAGCAAGTTTTACTGTTAATTATAGATTGTATCCTATTGAGCCTCTTGCAAAAGTATGATTTTCGGCGATTAATCAGGTGAAAAATGAGCTTCACGGACAGGCCCATGGTATAGTGTTTTTGCAAAAAGACGCTTTGTCACGG
>CAITZA010000262.1 GCA_903896745.1 uncultured Desulfomonile sp.
CGCAATAGAGCGTGGTGAGGACAGGATAGCATTCAAGGAAACCATGAACCGCCTTGGTATTGATATGCCAAAGAGCGCCCCTGCATTTACGGTGGAAGAGGCGGAAGCCATAGCGAATGATCTTGGGTACCCGGTGGTCATACGACCGGCTTATACCATGGGTGGCACAGGTGGTGGTCTCGTATATAATGTCGAAGAATTGCGCATTATTGCCAGCCGGGGAATAGCTGCAAGTCTTGTCGGTCAAATCCTGGTCGAGGAATCTGTTCTCGGTTGGGAAGAACTTGAACTCGAAGTTGTTCGTGACTCCAAGAACCAGATGATTACAGTTTGTTTTATAGAGAATGTTGACGCGATGGGAGTCCACACCGGCGATTCATACTGCACCGCGCCAATGTTGACGATTGATCCTGAATTGCAGAAAAGGCTTCAAAAATATTCTTACGATATTGTGGAAGCAATTCAGGTAATTGGAGGCACTAACATACAGTTCGCTCATGACCCCAGGACGGGCAGGGTAGTGGTCATAGAAATCAACCCCAGAACCTCACGTTCATCCGCTCTGGCTTCGAAAGCCACAGGATTCCCAATAGCCCTTATTTCAGCTTATCTGGCTGGAGGCATGACGCTGGATGAAATCCCTTACTGGAGAGAGGGGACACTTGACAAATACACACCATGGGGTGATTACGTTGTTGTCAAATTTGCAAGGTGGGCTTTTGAAAAATTTGAGGGCGCACAGGATAAACTCGGAACCCAAATGCGAGCGGTCGGCGAGGTGATGAGCATTGGGAAAAACTACAAAGAGGCTCTTCAAAAGGCTATTCGCTCTCTTGAAACAGGGCGGTACGGACTAGGTTTCGCCAAAGATTTCAACAGCAAGCCGCTTGATGCGTTGATGGACTTGCTTGCCGAGCCTTCCAGTGAAAGACAGTTCATAATGTACGAGGCTTTAAGAAAGGGCGCTGATATCGAAACCCTTTATCAGAAGACCTTCATAAAGCCCTGGTTTATTCAGCAAATGAAGGAATTGGTGGTCCTCGAAGAGGAAATATTGAAATTCAGGGGTAAATCGCTCCCCGACGAATTGCTGAAAAAAGCCAAACAGGACGGTTTTTCAGATCGCTATCTTTCTCAAATCCTAATGGTACCCGAAGAATCCATAAGGGGTATGCGAAAATCTCTCGGAATTGTTCAGGCGTGGGAACCCGTTCCTGTCAGTGGAGTTGAAAATGCCGCCTATTATTATTCCACCTACAACGCACCTGACAAGGTATCATCCAGTGACAGAAAGAAAATAATGGTTCTTGGCGGTGGTCCCAACAGAATAGGGCAGGGAATTGAATTTGACTACTGTTGTGTACATGCCGCATTTGCCATCCGTGATATGGGTTACGAATCAATCATGGTTAATTGTAATCCGGAAACGGTTTCCACCGACTACGATACTTCAGACAAGCTCTATTTTGAGCCACTGACAGTGGAAGATGTTCTTAGTATTTACGAAAAGGAAAAACCCGAAGGCGTCATAGTTCAGTTCGGTGGCCAAACCCCACTGAATATTGCGAGTGAACTTGCAAACGCCGGAGTAAAGATCATAGGCACTTCCCCGGATGTGATCGATCTGGCCGAGGATAGGGACCGTTTTCGCAAGATGATGAGCAAGTTGGGCATACCTGAACCGGATTCGGGTATGGCTAGTGACCTGGATGAGGCCATAGATGTGGCTAACAAGATTGGTTACCCGCTAATGGTAAGGCCTTCGTATGTCCTCGGTGGCAGGGCAATGGAAGTAATTCACAATGAACAGATGCTGAGGCGTTATGTCAGTGTGGCGGTGGAAGTCAGTCCCGAACGGCCCATCCTGATTGACAGGTTTCTGGAAAAAGCCATTGAGGCTGAAGCGGATGCCGTAGCCGATGGGACCGACGCATTCGTGCCCGCCATAATGGAACATATTGAACTGGCTGGAGTTCATTCGGGAGATTCAGCCTGTGTAATTCCACCAATTAGCATTCCACCCAAACATCTTGAGACTATCAGGGATTATACGAGAAAGATAGCGGTTGAACTGGGTGTTGTTGGTCTAATGAACATGCAATATGCAATTGCCAGGGATACGGTATTTGTTTTGGAGGCCAACCCCCGAGCTTCGAGAACCGTTCCGCTGGTGTCAAAGGTCTGCAATTTTGCTATGGCAAGAATAGCTACTCAGGTAATGTTGGGCAAGAAACTTACGGATTTTGAACTAAAAACAAGATCCATTCCGCATTACGGAGTCAAGGAAGCTGTTTTCCCGTTTAACATGTTTCCCGAAGTTGACCCGCTGCTTGGTCCAGAAATGCGTTCAACAGGTGAAGTTTTGGGAATGGCAAATTCCTTTGGGCTTGCGTTTTACAAAGCCCAAGAAGCCACTCAGTCTTCACTCCCCTGTGAAGGAGTGGTACTGATCTCGGTGACGAATAATGAAAGACCAGCGGTGCTCGAAGTAGCAAGGCAGTTTGCCGAACTCGGATTCGGAATAAAAGCTACCGAAGGAACTCACAAGTATTTGGCCGAACATGGCGTAAGGTCTGACATAACCCTTAAACTTAGTGAAGGTCGTCCAAATATAGTCGATCACATCAAGAATCGTGAAATTAACCTAGTCATAAATACGCCTAGCGGGCAAATCAGCAAGGAGGACGACTCATATATCAGAAAGGCCGCCATTAGATACAAAACTCCGTATATCACAACCCTTGCGGCGGCCTTTGCGGCGGCAAGAGGGATCAGGGCGCTCCAGGAAGGAGAAAGTCCCATCAAATCCCTTCAGGAATATCACAAGGACATAGTCTGA
>CAITZA010000263.1 GCA_903896745.1 uncultured Desulfomonile sp.
ATCGGACCAATCCTGCTCGTCCTTGCCACGCCAGACCAGTTGCGGGTCCAGGTCACGATTCCTGCGTTAATACTCGATCCTGATTGGACTCTGATGGTCGTTGTCTATTATCGACTGGTATTCAGCAGTCGGAATATTCTTCCTGGACGCCTCATCATGAGTAATTGTTTCGATGGTCAATTTTTTAGAGTCTTTTGCCATATCTGTCCCTCGTTAATTCTCCAGGGGTGTGGCTGTGGGTTGTCACTGGGATCACGGCCGGATGCGCCAAATGAAAAGCGAAATCAGGCCCTACACAGTGGCGCCATGTCTCATATGTCCCATAAATGTCCCATAAATGTCCCATAAGAGCTCTAATACTTTACGTCATTATACCCATGGCCGAATTCATCTCTCTCTTAAATGAGCCGTCAGATACTTCTATTAAACACATAATAGCTTCCTCGTTTTTCCCCGACACGTTTGAATATGCCTTGCGTCACCATGTCCTCAAGGTCTCTTGAAGCGGTCTTGCGCTTGGTGCCTGTTATTTCCTGGTATTGAGTGTTGGTTATACGTTCGTGAGATCTGAGAAAATCAATGGCTTTCATCTGTCTTTCATTGAGCTTGAATCTATTTATCAATCTGTCCGAAAGCCATCCACGCCAAAGCGTTACGACGAAAGACCCTTGACGCTGTTCAAATAACGGTTCAGGTAACCCCGCCTTTAGGCATCGCTCGATCATGGCCTGAGTCCCTGATCCTGCTTTCTCAATGTATCTGGCTAGATATAGGGACTCGGCCAACATGGGATTGTTTGGAACTGACGGATGGTCATCTCTCAGGCTTTCAAGGGTCAAGCCAATTGGCAAGCGTCCAGGGTTCCATATCTCGAGCCGATCACTGAACAGTCTTATTTCCACTGATGCATTGCTGTAATAATCTCGATGAGCCACGGCGTTGACAATGGCCTCTGAAATGGCCTCCGGAGGTAGTTCATAATCAGAGGGCGCTGTAAGTCCGCCATCTCTCAAGCCTACAATGCGCTGTATTTTTGACAGGACAAAATCCAGCGCTTGGTCCGCCTGATCAAAAAGATCGTGACCATAGGTTTGTAAAGAGGCAAAAGGTCTTTGATATACAGTTCCATGACAATGGACACATTTGGTAATAGCTGTAACGTGAAATCTCTGGGGGTCCTTACCAAAAAGAAGCACGGCCGAATTGGTAGGAATTGAATTGTTGAGCAGGTTCAGATGGACGAGTAAGGCCTTTGTGGAGGTGGAGGATTTGAGCGGAAAACCTCTTTCTCTTTGAGCCTTGTCCAAGAACCAGTCGATGCGCTCACGGGACAGATTATCGGTGCTTGATCCATTACAAATCGCCGCGTCAAAAGGCGGAATTCTGAGCGCCCCCTCTCTGTCCAGATAGTCAACCAGACTGGTATAAACCTCAGTAGTTAAGGCACTGATGTTTTCGACACGTCGGCGTACCAATTCGGTTCCCACTCTTTGCACCAACGCATTCATTTTAGTGGATCTGTTGCCGTCATCACTTCCCCAAACATATATTAACCTAGTCTTTCCAAGTAGTGTAGCATGATCAAATTCGCGTTCAGTGGGAGAAACACCGTCTTGATCTTCAAAGCCATAATCATATCCGAAAATTCCCAAATAGATGTCGCAACGCTCCACCTCTTTCAAATAGACCTCATCGGATGAACGATCCTGAGCTGGAATCTGCTCAAAAAGAAAAACTTCCGATATGAAACGTCGGAGTACAGGGTCGCCAGTTAGGAAGGCCTTCAAGTCCAGACGGACCTGTTTGAATTCTTTTTGCACGCTGCTGACAAATATTTTTAGTCCAGAGAGTACCATATTCTCAATTCTCCCGAGTCAACAACCGATCAATCATCGTGTTGAAAACGGATTCAACTTTTTCTTCAAAATCAGACTGGATTTCAAAACCATCAGTAAATTCGGCGAAGGCCCATCTCCCAAATGTGCCCAGATTGTTTACACCCGGTACCCAGTAAGTCTCCA
>CAITZA010000264.1 GCA_903896745.1 uncultured Desulfomonile sp.
CAATATTATGTAGCTCGACATGAAACTTTTGCTCCCCGCTACGGCTGGCTCAAAAAGGGTTTTGACGCGGTAGTGGAGGATCCACTGGTTTTCGAAAGTCCTAAGGCTATAGAAATTCTAGGGGTAGGGGCCAACATGGTCCGCTCAATCAGGTTTTGGGCTAGCGCGTTTGGGGTGATTGAATCAGCATCCTGTGAATCCACAGGGCGTCTGAGCGGTCCTTTGAAGCCAACTGAATTTGGAAAGAGGCTATTATCGGACAATGGTTGAGATCCTTATCTTGAGGACCCTGCCAGCCTGTGGCTGCTGCACTGGAAACTTTTTGTCTCTCCGGTCCGGGCCATATCGTGGAGCCTGCTTATGAATCTTGATCTTTACGGTCCATTTGACTCCAGGAGCCTGAACAGAACCTTAAGAGCGAAAACAGCAGAGATTCCCGAACTCAAGAAATATGCGGCATCTTCCATTAAAAATGACGCGCTATGCTTTCTGAGGATGTATTCGCCTAGCAGGTCTTTGAACAGTGAGGAAATTGAATGTCCTTTCACGCAGCTAGGGTTAATTGCATTTGACCCTGAAAATGACGAGTATCAGTTCAATCGTTCACTCAAGAAGGACTTGCCTCACCATATCTTGATGGCATGCTGCCTGTTTTATTCGAGTATAACTTCCCCGGGCGCAAAAATCATTTCCACGAGAAAACTTGCCTACGATCAGGACAGTCCCGGTAAGGTCTTCAAGATGTCCGAGACTGATATAGGGTGGAAGCTCGATAGTGTCGGCAGTTCAATAGAAGGGATCACAACCGTAGATTCATATGGAACCTTGCAGGTCCAGTTCGAACAAGATCCCGACATACTCGGCGAAATAGTTTTGGAACAATATTATTCCTGACAATGATCTGATGGTGGCGATTTGTTACTAAGTGATTTCATCTCCCCGGATACCAGGGTTAGTCGAAGCGTTAACATTGAGCGAGACACTCGGACTGACTCGGTAATCCAGAATTACAAACTGACCCAAAAGGGGCTGCAGATAATCGAGAGATTTGTGAGCGTTTTGGAGACAGACTCACAGACGTCTTGGTCACTAACCGGACCTTACGGGATGGGCAAGTCCTCATTCCTGAGCTTTTTGATTGCCCTGTGTGGAACACATAACGATCCCAAAACCATCCTGGCCAGAGATCGGCTACGCCTAAAAAACCAGCGACTACTCCAGCGACTACTAGAACAGCTGAATCGACGTTCGGCTAGCAGCTCCGGACTTTTTCGAATACCCATAGTTTCCTCCTATCAATCAGTGACAGCTTCATTAGCTCAAGGTCTTTTGACGGCCCTGTACAACTTGGTAGAAATAGATGGATCTGACGATTTCAGGATTAATTTCGAATACGGCAGATTGCGGGACCTTATCGAGAGGGAGAGGATGGAGCCGCAACAGATCGTAAGGACTATCACAAGCCTGAGATCCTTATTTAACTCTCCCATTTTGCTGGCAATGGACGAATTTGGCAAGAACCTTGAGTTCATGGCG
>CAITZA010000265.1 GCA_903896745.1 uncultured Desulfomonile sp.
ATCGACTCATGTCCCGTGAGGCCACGGTGGAAACCATCAGCTTGGGGACGCCAAGTGGGAGACTCCTCATGACTCCCATCCCGATATGAGTGCCAGTACCTCCTCCTACGGACACTATCGACGACAAACGCCCTTCCTGCAGCAGTTTCACCGCTATCTTGGACGCGCCGAGAATCATGCTTTCAACTGCAAATCTTCTGTCTCCTCTCCGAAATATCTCCTCCATGCTGACGTCGGCCGCGAGCGCAACTTCCGTGCGGGAAATATCGGACCGGCACATTGGGTCATGCAGTGTCCCAACGTCAATTACCACGGTGTCGCATTCAAGACGGGAGAGATGGTTCCTCATGAACTCAATCTCTTCTCCCTTTGTGTCCAATGTTCCAACTATCGCTACGACCGGATTCATGAAGACCTCTCACAGGAAGGCTACTTGTCGTCAGGTTGGGAATTTTTTATTAGAAGACTGTCAGTGTTGGGTCATTGTGTCCAGAGAGATATTTTCAGACCCCCTGATAGCAATTGCAAGAAACTTTCGCACAGGCGCCATCATTGGTTTCTCCCGAAGAACAACTATGTCAGCAGGAAACTTAACATTGCCTTCAAGAATGTCAATCTTCTTCAAGGCGCCGCTAGCTAATTCATCGGCTACCTCATTGGCTGTGACAAAAAAAATCCCCATGCGACTCTTAGCGTAAGCCTGCATAAAATTCAGACTGCCAGATTCTATGATGCTGGCAGGTTTAACATTGTGTTCAGCCAATTTCCTCAGGATTGCGTCACGCGACCCTGATCCCTTTTCACGAATAATCAGCAAAGCATCAGAAAGATTCCTTATGGAAATTCTGTCCTGTTTAAAAAAAGGGTGTTCTGGTCTTGCCACCAGGCTCAATTCAACAATAGTAAACGGAAATGATTTGAAACATGAGTCATAATGGGTTCTGGCGACAACAACCAAATCTTCTTTCCGGTCTCTTAGGCGTGCCAATAGTTCAAAAGAGTTACCTTCATTCAATTTTACCATAATCTCAGGAAATCTTTCCTGAAACCTTGAAACGAGGTCGGGCATCAGGGTTGCCGCGTAATCCTTGGTTGTTCCAATTCTTAGCATGCCCGAAGTAGGTCGCCTCGATTCCTCCAGCATATCTTCAATCTGGGCCAGCCGAGCAAATATCACCTTGCTTAACAAGAATATCGATTCACCCACATCAGTCAGTCTGTACTGGTTTCCCTCCCGATAAAACAATTTTACTGCGCATTCTTCCTGAAATAGTTGAATTTGCTGGGATATGGCGGACTGGCTTACATTCATGGTTTCTGCAGCGCGAGTCATGCTGAGAAACCGGCAGAAATGATAGAATGTTTCCAGATGCTTGAGGTTGATAGTCATCTCACAAGCCCTTTTTTATGACTATATCATAAGCTGGCCTTATAAACGTATTATTTTTTCTGTGTTGACTTGGTTGTCACAAGAAGTTGATAATTCAGCTCATTTGATGGACTTTCCGTATAAGCGTTCATGAGTTCAAATTCATGTTGCATCAAGGCGTCCGGTAAAACATGTGACGTATCTTTCCGAGAGGTAAGTCGTGCCATAACCGGAGTTAAGCCATTGTGCTATGCTTGGAGCTGCCTTGGTTCAACCCTCGAATGCAATCGTGATTTGGAAAACTGGTTACAATAAAGCTTATTTAGAAAGTTCTTGGACATTCTGCGAATATCATTACTAGGCGTTCGTCTGACGATTAAAGTTTAAGCGGATCACAAGGGTCCGTGTGATGCAGTACAGTTCCCGGAAAGGCATGTAGTGAAAAGGATTATTGTAGGAATTAGTGGGGCAAGTGGAACGATATACGGAGTGCGCCTGCTTGAAGCGCTTAGTCAGATTGAGGGAATTGAGACTCACCTGATTCTGTCGCATGGCGCAAGGGTCACTATGGAACATGAGACATCCATCAGATCAGATGATCTGGAAAAACTGGCTCATGTGTCTCACTCGCCAAACAACCTCGCTGCCTCTATTTCAAGCGGTTCTTTCAAGACTGACGGTATGGTTGTCGCCCCATGCTCCATGAAAAGTCTTTCCATGATAGCTAATTCGATTGATGACAATCTGTTGGTTAGAGCAGCCGATGTGACGTTAAAGGAAAGAAGAAAACTTGTTCTAATCGTAAGGGAAACACCATTGCATCTTGGTCATCTTCGCCAAATGACAGCAGTTACGGAGATAGGGGCTACAATATTACCACCTGTTCCGTCTTTCTATCATAACCCTAAGACCATAGAAGACATTATAGACCAGACCATAGGAAAGGCCCTGGATCAGTTAGGTATCGATCATCACCTGTTTGAACGCTGGAGTGGTTAATGGTCCGGGAAAGAGTCCAGGGCAGTATACATGCATTTTGCGGATTCATCTGGAGTGGTGATACCTGATTTCAGGTATATGGATGAATCGGGGATTGCTATCGAGGTTAAATCTCGTCAGGAATTTAATCCTGAGTTCCTCGCATTTCAAAAATCAGGTCATTTTTTGGGCAGCGAACATAACCCTATAAGACGCCGGGAATAAACGATAGGCCCTCTGTTCGCTCCTAACCAGGTCGTAGCGAAGTGATCCCAATGTCTATTTTCCTAAACGTTTAACTTGACTCATGAAAGTAAGGTGAGACAGGAGGCAGACACATGGCCGAGATGAAATTCCCGAATCCGCATGAAGCGGAAATTATCCCAGGCACTGAAGGCTGGGAGCGCATGTACCCATACCACTACCAGTTCACAACCGAGGATCCCGAACGAAAAAAATACGAGGAGGGAATGTTCTGGTTTTATGATGGGCTACATTACCCAGAACCTATGTATCCTTTTGATATAATATGGGATGAGGCGTGGTTTCTGAGTCTTTCCCAATTCAATTCCCGGGTTTTCATCGTGCCACCGGCAATGGGTATCGATCACCGCATCCATAACGGCTACATATACATCACTCCAATTCCTGTCTCTGACCCTGAAGAGATTCCCAAGCGAGTCGAGCTGTTCATGAAGAGGGCCGGCTACTATTACCAGAACTGGGATCGTCTTCATGACCAGTGGGAAGGAAAGATGCGGGACGTCATCAGCCAGGTGACGAAACTCGAAATTCCAACCCTTCCCGAAATAGAAGATGAATCCGTGGTTACCGAGGGCCTAGGTACATCTACGGGATATAAACTGCTTAAGGCCTACGATAAACTAATAGACCTAGGCATACTGACGTGGCAGTACCATTTTGAATTCCTGAATCTGGGGTATGCCGCCTACGTGGTCTTTGTCGATTTTTGCCAAAAAGCCTTTCCTGATATTCCTCTCCAGAAAATCACTCAAATGGTTGGTGGCATAGACGTAATAATTTACAGGCCTGACGAGGAATTAAAGAAACTGGCCAGACTGGCGGTTGATCTCGGTGTGGATGACATAGCCCTTAAAGGTAACGAGGCTGAAGTATTTGAAGGTATGAAAGCATCCGAGAACGGTCGAAAATGGCTAGAGGCCTTCAATGCAGCCAGGGAACCGTGGTTTTACGTATCCACGGGAACCGGTTGGTATCATCATGACAAATGCTGGAACGATGATTTGGATGTCCCCCTTTCCGCGATGGGCATATACATCGAAAAAATCCGTAAAAACGAAAACATAGCTCGTCCGACCCAAAGTATAATAGAGGAGAGAGAAAGGCTTACCACGGAATACCGCGCATTACTGGCTACTGATGTAGACAGGCAGACCTTTGATCAGCTTCTGGGAACGGCCAAGACAGTTTTCCCCTATGTCGAAAATCATTTGTTTTATGTAGAGCACTGGTTCCATAGCATATTCTGGAATAAAATGCGTGAAGTCTCTAAGATCCTGGTGGATTTCAAGTTTATAGAAGACATTGAAGATGTCTGGTATCTAAAACGATCCGAAGTAAAGGACGCTCTTTGGGATGTAGTAACGAGCTGGGCTACAGGATGCAAACCCAGGGGTCCTCTTGTGTGGCCGAAAGAAGTGGCCTGGCGCAAGGGAGTAATGGACAGGTTCAGGGAGTGGACTCCGCCGGATGCTATGGGCACCGTTCCCGAAAACATAACCGAGCCATTCACAATAGTTCTGTGGGGGATCACTTCTGACTCCATGTCGCAATGGGCGAAGCTGAAAGCCATATCTGAGAATGACCTTACCAAGATAATCGGTTTCCCCGGCTCTCCAGGCGTAGTAGAAGGCATTGTTCGTGTTTGCCGTTCGGTCAAGGATGTTGGTGAACTTAAAGAGGGTGAAATACTGGTTGCCCCCACGACCTCACCAAGTTGGGCGCCTGCATTTCAGAAAATCAAGGCAGCCATCACAGACGTAGGTGGGGTAATGTGCCACGCTGCGATCGTTTGTCGTGAATACGGTTTACCTGCAATAGTTGGTACCGGGTCGGCCACCTCCAGACTGAAAACAGGGCAGAGGGTCAGGCTTGACGGCGCCAGGGGCGAAATCGACATCATTGGCTAATTGCCCGTTATCTTAAGGTGTTAATCATGAATATTTTGAATTATGTGATTCCATTTGAAAATTGCGATAACACCATGGTTGGGGCAGTGGGTGGGAAGTGCGCGAGCCTCGGGGAACTCATGAGAGCCAGAATCCAGGTTCCCCCTGGTTTCGCCATAACTACCGCTGCTTATGAGCAATTCATCAATGACAATTCGCTCAAGGAAAGGATTTTTGACAGGCTGAAGGGCCTGGATCATGAC
>CAITZA010000266.1 GCA_903896745.1 uncultured Desulfomonile sp.
ATCGACTCATGGATACAGTTGGGGGTTTCTCCGGCCGACAAAGGACCCGCAGGTAACTCATATAGTCAATCCTTCGGCAGGGGGATTCACAAATTTCATCAAATGGATTCCATACGTAAACTATCAGAATAACGATGGCGCCCCAAACGTTCCCGACCGGGACCTGGGTTGGGAAGTAACATGCGGGTTTGAATGGGAATTGCTTGATCGATACAGACTAAGAGCCACCACGGCATACTGGAAGCCGGGCAAGTGGTTCAATTATGCGTGCGTAGACAGGGGGGTAGCCGGTTGGAATCAACAGAGCCGCACAAATTACCAAACCACTCCGGTATCCAATCCAGTATCCCCTTACGGAGTTAATCCCGATCGCGATATCGATTCAATACTCGGTGGAGAGGTGGTATTGACAGTCCAGTTTTAATAACGCCTCCATGAGATGTTGCCTGAAGGAGATATCCTTTGACAGGATTGTCCTTAACGGGCGATTCTGTTTTTTGTTCACATTATCGGGAAAAGGAGCATTGCAGTTAACAGGGCCAAGGCGGCTTTTTTTGACTCGGAGACTGAATCTGACTGGTCTTCCAAAGCATATACCACGGAGGAGCTCAGAAAAATTGAGCGAATACTTGAGGCCGCAGAACTGAAACGTGGCGATATGGTGGTGGAACCAGGTTGTGGAACGGGAAGATTGACGAAATTGATTGCGGAAAAGGTTGGAGGTTCTGGAATTGTAATAGCATCGGATGTAAGTCCGAGGATGCTGGAACAATCACGAATACGTCTAAATGGTTTTGCAAACGTTCACCTGTTTCACGAAGCAATTGAAAAAGTTCCGTTGGTTTTGCAAACCATCGATGTAGCGCTGTGTCACAATGTGTTCCCACATTTTGACCACAAACCACTGGTGGTGGCAAAACTGGTTGAAGCTTTAAAATCTGACGGAAGGTTTATCGTAAGTCATTTCATGCCCTCTTCATGGGTCAATAGTCTGCACAGGAAGACCAATCCGGCGGTGGCGAGTGATTTGCTTCCAGATCAGGAAAACATGACACAACTTTTTGATGAGGTTGGGATGCAAATTCAGGAATTGATTGATGATGACAGGGGTTATTTGCTTAAGGCGGTGTTCAAATGAAGTTGCTTGACATAACCTCCGCATGCATTTAATCATCATGACCAGGTTGTAGTGACAACTTTTCGTACAAAGTCATACTAGTCCAGTCAGAGGCCAAGGTCATGAAAGAAAACCTGAGAGCTCTTTCATTCACTTTTTCCGCGGGCGTTTTCGGCGCGGTAATGAACAGTGTGGCGGTGGTATTGTTTTCTCATTTTGGTTGGGCTTTAGCCGGCGGTTACAAGCTTCATGTCAACCTGTCCCCACCCTCAATCTATCAGTGGATTTATCAGAGGCTCATATGGGGCGGTTTGTGGGGTTTTTTGTTCCTGACTCCATTCCTCAGGTCTATGCCTCCAGTCAGAATTGTTGTTTTGGCAATGGGGCCTGCGCTTTTTCAGCTATTTGTCGTTTTTCCGTATCTTGTTAACAAAGGATTTCTTGGCCTTGAACTTGGATCGTCAACCCCCCTGTTCGTAATTGGATTCAACATTGTTTGGGCCCTTTTTGCCGAGATATGGCTAAAGATAACATCTGGCAAATGGTAACATTATAGTTAATGTTATTGGTCTATCTTGTTTGAATTGCTGGATTAGATTGACTTATTTGCTCCTGCTGTGCTAGAATGGGTTTCAAGTTGGTTCCGTTTGGAGATCCTCTTGAAAATCAAGGGTAGTTTTTTTTTCTATTGTCTTGTGGTTTTTGTTAGCCTTGTTAGTTGCGGCTGTGGTGGAAAAATTGCGTCTACCGGATCGGCGTTTGTTACGGATGTGAATCCAAACGGGATTTTCAGAATGCAGTATGAGGATGGCAAGCTGGAATGGAAAAGAGTAAATCCTGACAATCCTGCTGAGCAGACCAGAATCGCAACCCGGAACCGTCTCAACCCTGCGCGTTATGTTGAAACCAAAAGAGGAAGCACCCTGACGTTTGCTGACGGAAAGACAATAAATTACTTTCCCCTGGATTGACCGGAAATCAGCATTTTTTGTCATGAATCCAACCGCCGACTGACTATTGCCTGATCACTGTCCCTCGATAATTCTTACGAATCCGGATGAAAACACTTGCTGAATTAGCAATATATGTGGGGATGCGCTTGCAAAAAAGTCAAACAGGGCGCATTCTTATGAACAGAGACTAATTGGGAGGCTTTTTGTATGCCGATATACGAATATCACTGTAACGAATGCGGTAATGACTTTGAGACGCTGGTTTTCGGTTCGCAGGAGGTTGTCTGTCCTAAGTGTAGCGGAAATGTAAACAGGGTAATGTCCTGTTGTAGCTTCAAGAGTGGCGCTGGAGACTTCAAGACATCCGGTTCGGGCAGTTCAAGCTGTTCTGGATGCACAAGTTCTTCGTGTTCCACCTGTCATTAAGTGTTTTGAGCAGTTCTTGATCAATCAGGAGGCGAAGCGATGTCTGGTCTGACAAGTCCGCAACAGAAGCTTCAGAGGCAGATAGATTGTCAACTCGAGGTGAACGCTCATGCTGCATTATCGGCGTGGGAGTCAGCCGGATGGAACGAAGAGCCGGGCACTGATTCAGATGAGGGGCCGCTAAAGTATATTGCTCTGATCCTGCTGGAGGCTATCGAGGAAAAAGCGATACGCATTACAATGGATAAGGATAGTGAACCGACGGTCTATGGCGATGTTACCTATACCCTTCCCAAGGCCCCTTCCGGTTATATTGCGAGGGGGCTTGAAATACTCAGGGAAATAGCCGGAATGGAAGGGTCTCATGCCAGGGGCTCAATAGTTTTGGGTGTGCGTAATGATAGTATCGAGCTAATACTGCAAAAAGATGGTGGGCGGCACACCCTGACCATGCCCGGGTTGGGTTTGACAGGCTGATCACAAGGTCTGTGAAATCTTGTTCCGGAAATGTATTCGATTTGTAGTGTTTACGAAATGAAAATCCCTTGAAACAGATTGGTTCCGGTATCTATGTGCCGTTAGAACCGGCCATTCGAGGCTACACTTTGTACACATAATTCTCCGATTCTATCCCAGGCGGGATTTCGCTTCGTCCCAAAGCATATCCATTTCTGCAAGTGAAGCGCTTTCCGGTGATTTTCCGGCAGCCTTGAGTTGTTGCTCGATGTAATGAAAACGTTCTTCAAACCTGTCGGATGCTGAACCTAACGCTGATTCGCTATTTAGGCCAAGATGTCTTCCCAGATTTACGATTGAAAACAGGACATCTCCAAATTCTGACCTGATACTCGCCGAATCACCCGATTTCATGGTTTGTGTGAGTTCCAGTAACTCCTCGTATACCTTCCCCATGACCTGCTCTGCGTCAGGCCAGTCAAATCCAACCCTCGAAGCCCTGGATGTAATTTTGTGGGCGCGGGTCAACGCCGGAGCCGTTCTGGGAATTCCATCGAGTAATGAATTGCGATCTCTTATCAGCTTTTCAGAAGACTTGATCTTGGCCCAGTTGTCAATGACCTCCTCAGAATTCGCAACTTTAAGGTCACCGAAAACGTGCGGATGCCTAAGAGTCATTTTGGATACCGCTCCCTCAATGACCTGATTTACGCTGCAAATGCCTTCCTGCTCAAACATGTATATTACAAACGTTATTAAAAAAATAAGGTCCCCAGCTTCATCCATCATTCCTTCAGTATCATGTTGGGATATTGCGTGAACCAGTTCATGATATTCTTCCAGAATATATGGGTGAAAACTTTCTATCGTTTGTTTCCGGTCCCAAGGGCATCCATTTTCTGACCGAAGTTGTTTGATCAGATCAAGCATCTGAGCGAAAGAGGCGTCTGGAGCGTGCCTTTTTATATTGTCAGTCATAATAAGGGTCTCACTCAACTTGGAAAGTCGCTATGTTGTTAATAATTCACATTTTGATTCTTTTGCTTTATTATATATAGTAATGTAGGTCGTATGACCAGATCATCCGTAATTTTATTAGCGATGGGCTACATGGTAACTGTTAATACACGGAGGTTGATTGGTATCGAATAATTTTGTTAGTTCTGACAGGATTCCCCGCCGTGTTAGTTTTGATGATATCGGCGCATTCCAGGCGTTGGTTGGTGATTTAAACAAAAACATCAAGCATATTGAGAAATCTCTTGATGTGGATATTTCCATAAAGGGGAACTCGGTAAGCATTTTAGGTGATCCTGGCCGCGATGAGATTGCAGAAAAATTGCTGAAGCAACTTTATTCATTGGCTAGGGAGGCGTATCCGATACATCCTGCGGACATAGACCAGGGTGTCAGGAGTTTGTTGAAGGACCCATCAATCAAGCTTAAGGATCTGTTAAGAGATACGGTATTTACCTCTGTTGGAAAGAAACCGATTACTCCCAAGACGTGGACGCAAAAGGCCTATGTGCAGGCGATCCAATCCAGGGATATAGTTTTCGGCATAGGGCCTGCAGGAACAGGGAAGACTTATCTGGCCATGGCCATGGCTATGGCGTCTTTTGCAAAAAAGCAGCTACGCCGAATAATATTGACCCGTCCGGCGGTTGAAGCCGGAGAAAGACTGGGATTTCTGCCCGGAGACTTGTATGAAAAGGTTAACCCATATCTGAGACCCTTGTATGACGCTCTCCATGACATGATTGATCTTGACAAAGCGTCCAGAATGATTGAAAGAGGAGACATAGAAGTCGCTCCTCTTGGGTTTATGAGAGGACGTACCCTTAATGATTCATTTGTAATACTTGACGAGGCTCAGAACACCACATCTGAACAGATGAAAATGTTTCTGACCAGGTTGGGATATTCTTCCAAGGCGGTTATTACCGGAGACATAACACAGATTGATCTTCCCGAGGGAATCAGGTCGGGACTGGTTGAAGCCAGGGATATACTTGGCGATATAGAAGGTATTTCGTTTATATTTTTTTCTGAACAGGACGTGGTTCGTCATCCGTTGGTTCAGGAGATAATCAGAGCTTACGAGAAGATGGGAAACGGCGTAAGAAGTCGGAGATAATAAAGGGTTATGCCCGAATCTTTGGACAAGAGCAAGGGGCAGCACAAGCCAGGCGCCTCGGACAAATTGAAGGATCGTCTCGGTTCCGCCAGGAAGGTCGCCGCCAGAAAACTTCCTGGATGGGTCTATAAGTTTGCTCAAGAAAAATGGCAGTTAAGAGCCCTCCTGATCGGAACTTCCATTATAGCTGCATTCATGATGGCGCCAAAGTCTTACAATGTTGCGACTCTCGTTGTGGGTGAACCGTCTCAGGAAACTATTATTTCTCCAATTACATTCAAGGTTATTGATGAGGCCGCCACCAACAAGAACAGGGATGAAGTGCTCAGGTCCGCTCCGCCGGTCTATGACTTTGATGAAGAAATGATTCATGACGTGCAGGCAAGGATATCCAGCGCTTTCAGCTTTATGAAAGAATACCAGGCGGCGGAAGAAGAAAACAGGCTCCGTGAAGAAGAGAAGGCTCGAGACCCGAAACCTCCGGCAGACTCCAAGACAACGAACGTCAAGCCATTCCAAATGCTGGAGGAAAACGCCCAAAAGGGACGTTTTGAATCCCTGTTAGGCACAAGTGTATCCCAACCATGTTTTATTGCGCTCAGACTTTCAGGATTCAATGCCAAGGCGGAAAGGGATCTACGGTCTCTTGTTGTCCCAATGCTGCTCAGAGGTGTCGTTCTTAGCAGGGAACTGTTGATGCGAGACGCCAAGCACGGGATTCTGGTCAAGACCAAATCCAAGGACAAACTTGAACCCCTGAAGGATTTGTCCACGATCTATGATCTTAAAGAAGCCGTAGACCTCATAAATCAGGAAGAGATAGACCCTTCCGATGACTCAGTTCTCTCCCAGGCAATCAGAAAAATGGCTACCGATCTGATCAATGTCAACCTGACATACAACAGGGAAAAAACATCAGCTTTAAGACAGGAAGCGCTGGCTTCTGTCAAACCGGTTTTTTTCCAGGTTTCCAAGGGTGAACAGATTGTCAAGGAAGGGGAACCGGTGAATGAAAGCCATCTAAGGAAACTGGACGGCCTTCGGAATGCGCATCCTGCTTATAGCACTTATGTCATAATTGCCGGTTTTTCATTGCTGTTGATACTCTTGACCAGGGTTAGTTTCTACTTCTCGCAAACTTATTTGGGCAGATCCAAGGATGCGATTAAAGACGCCCTGTTTTTTTGCATATTGATTATTGGCGCTATTGTGCTGGTCAAATTCACAGCCTCATTGTCCATTGTTTTCGCGTCGGCTACAAGCTCAGTAAACGCCAGATCAATACTGTTTGCATCCCCTCTTGCTACTGCGCCTATGCTGGCCTCTTTGATGGTTGACCCCAAAATCGCATTCATAATTGCGGCCCTGACTTCCATTATCGCCACTATTTCGGTCGAAGGCGACATTTACTTGTTCTGCTTTTTTTTCATAGCGGGAATAGTCGGGGTTCATGGCGTCAGCAAAGTCACTGAGAGGACTCATGTCCTTCGCGCTGGATTGGTAGTGGGGCTCGTTAACATGCTGTCAATTCTTGGTATCAAGATGGCGCTGGGTAACATGAATACGGTTCAGGACGCGCACGAAATTGGTTTGGGCTTTCTGGGTGGAGTTCTTTCGGGATTGCTGGTGTCCGGATTGGCCCCACTCCTGGAACCGCTCGGTTATACTACCAATATCAAACTGCTTGAAATAGCCAACCTGAATCATCCGTTGTTGAAGCGTATGGCTCTGGAAGCCCCCGGGACTTATCATCACTCAATGGTTGTCGGCAATCTGGCTGAGGCTGCAGCTGAAGCGATAGGGGCCAATCCTTTACTCGCAAGAGTTGGCGCCCTCTATCATGACATCGGAAAGATCAGTAAAACAACAAAGCCGACTTATTTCATTGAAAACCAGGTTCGCGGAATCAATCCTCATGACAGGCTCGAGCCGAGTATGAGCGCCCTGATACTGGTTTCTCACGTAAAGAACGGTGTTGAAAAAGCCAAAGAATATAGATTGAGCGCTCCCATAGTCGAGATAATCCAGGAACATCACGGCACAAGTCTTATAAAGTTTTTTCACAACAAAGCCGTGGAGCGATCAGAGAAAACCCATCAGGTTGTTTCTGAAGACAAATACAGGTATCCGGGGCCAATGCCACAAACAAAAGAATCGGCCTTGGTCATGCTGTCAGATGTAACTGAAGCAGCGACCCGAACCCTAAGCGATCCAAGTCCGGGAAATATTCAAAAAAGAGTCCATTCTCTCGTCATGGGACTGTTTCACGACGGCCAGCTAGATCAGTCTACTCTCACTCTAAAAGACATTAATGCAGTTATCAGATCTTTGGCAAGGGCTCTTCAGGGGATTCTTCACTCACGAATTGACTATCCGGCCGACAACCCCGTTCAGGAAAGAAGTAATGGAAATCCTAATAGACAACCAGCAGAACTTCCTGCAATTGGATATGACAAAATTGCAGATGAAAATGGAACTGACATTAAGAGAATTGGGTTGTAATGAGTCTACCAAGGTATCTGCCATCATAGTTGACTCAGAAAAAATGGCAGAACTCAATTTTAAGTATCGGGGCATGGATGGCCCAACCAATGTGCTGTCTTTTTCACAGGTCGAAGCCAGGCAGGTGTCTGCTGATCCCGACATGTTGGGAGATGTAGTAATATGCTCTGATAGAGTGAAAAAGGACGCTGATGAACTTGGCTACTCATACGACGAAATGCTGCTTTACCTCACTATCCACGGACTACTACACTTAGTGGGATATTCACATGACTCTCCATGGGACGCTTCCCAAATGGAAGACAGAGTGGAATCCATTTTTCAAAAACTGGCGACAGCATAGCGTTATGCCGAAATCTTCCTCCAGTTCATGACTTAAAGTTATACATTAATAAATTTTAAATACTTGTTGTTTATACACAATAAAACATAGGGGTGATGAAGTATTAATCGGTGATTCCGGTATGTTAGCCGCATAATCAAGCCCTTTTCGGCTTGACCTGAATCATCTGTTTTGGTTAGAATGTCTACGGGAGTGAGGGTGACTTCCTGAATGAGGTCAGAACCATGAAGCTCCTTGTGTCGTTTTTTGTGATTATTGTTGTATTGGGCGGATGCTCAACTATTGGAGGACGAAATCTTACCAAAGAAAAAACAGGCGTCTCTGATGTCAGGAAAATGGCTAACCGCATCGATCTGAGTCATGACAAACCTGTTTTTTCACCGTCGTCATCCAAGGCGCATGAAAAAATTAGATCTAGCGCTCCAGGAATGCTGGAAACAGATCAGCTCGATCAGCTTTAGAACCCTAACCAAAAGATTTTGTAGTGGAAGATAGATGAGAAAACGAAAAGACAGAGAGTTAAGCCTGACCGGCGGACAGTTGATGGCTCGTGGCGATGTGATCACGATGTTAGACGGAGACACCCCAGTCAAATGCATGGTATTATCGTGTGTTGGCAATAATGAGGGTTCGTGTTTGGCGACAGTTGAGTTTCTAGAGGGGCCCAAAAAGGGGTCGCGAATTAGCGCAACGCTAAGAGCTGGGGAAAAACAATAGTAAGCTTTGTATGAGGTGTTAGTTTGGAAGACTTGAAACCTGATTATTGTTCCAAGCCCTCCGACAGGTTATGCAATACCTGCTATTCCGGTTTCATTAAAATTCTTCGCCGCTACGGAAAGCATTTTTATATGTTCCATTTCAGCCTTGATCAGTTTGTCGATTTCAACTTTCCCTTTGGCATCGGGCAATAGTTCCTTTAGTCCGATGAAGAAAGCGACAGAGTCTTTCTCAAACTGAATGGCCATGTCGAAAACCTCGGTCGGTGTAGAAACCTTTGCCAGCCTGGTTTTTGCCGCTTCCACAGTAAATATGTGAGTGTCGGCGGTAGCCTGCAAATAGCTTTCAGCAAGACCCTCAGGGTCCCAGACAATGTTAGATATGTCCGACTCAGGCAAGCCGCCCCTTAAGGATCTGAATGCTTCTATGTGTCCTGCCTCCATGGTTGAAAGATCGTTGAACAGGGCTTTTGCTGTTGGGTCCTTGGTCATTTCAGCGGCCCCCGAATAAAAAGTCTTGCCGTTCTCCTCAACACGCACAGCCATCGCAAAAACGTCATCCGCTGTTCCAAACACAAACATTGTAAAGCCTCCTAGCTATGAAAAGCGAAAAATCAAAAATAATTCATGCTTTTTATTATTTAAGGCGCTTGCGTCATAAAAGCAAGCTCAGAACACCTATTTTATGCGCCAGAAAAAAGAATCGGTCTTCCCCGTACAAAACTCTGCAGGTAAATATCCTAGATCGCTCTGTAAACGTTTAGCCCTATTTTCTCGGGACGGGAGAATACGAGCTGGTTTCCGCCAGTAGTAGCAAGGATCATGTTCTTTCCGGATTTGGAAGGCCCCACCTCTATGGTCAGGTCCACAAATAGAGTTAATATGTCCTGATCTACCTCCATCCTGACATTTTTGAAACTGTCCTTGGCGCCTTTCTTCACAACCTTGGGACTGGTTTCTCTGTAAACAGTCAAGCCGATTTTTGCGTCCCTACCCGGTATGGTTTTGTTTCCTTCTGTGGTAGCAACCAGATTGTTTCGTCCGGACTTCGACGGCCCCAGGTCTTTTGAGAGATCAATCATGATGGTCATCATGTTTTCATCAATAAGAATTTCCACATTTTTCATTCGTGAGATGGTAGTTCCCGGAGAAACTTCGGAGGTTTTCTTCCTGACGTTCTCGCTCTTGATTTTCTTCTCGGGGGCAAGTA
>CAITZA010000267.1 GCA_903896745.1 uncultured Desulfomonile sp.
AGGTTGTGCATTTTTTTCAGTGCGTTGATTGCTTTCATGATGTGTATTGCGTGATCCATAGTTCCTCACTTTAAATTCAATAGCTCGAGCAAAAGCGTATAAAAAATTGTCTGCGGTAAGTGACTTCGGGATATCGTCCATACAGTCACGAATATCCGAATCACGTATACGCGCAGGACATAGCCGTCCTTGGTTACTGTCAGTATGAAAATACATGTGACCACAGCCGAGGTAGTGGCCCTTCCAACTCCTTCAGCTCCTCCTCTAACCTGAAAGCCCCTCAGGCAACCGATTGTGGCTATCTGGATACCAAATACGAGACTTTTGATCAAACCCTTGAGCACATCGCTGATTTCAAGCACTTTGTGAGTCTGGTTAAAAAAACCGGTTGGAGTCACGTCAAGTGAAAAGTAAGCCACCAGACATCCTCCAATAACTCCGACCAGGTCCGCCATGATCGTCAGACCGGGAGCGACAAGCGCCACTGCGACTATTCGTGGTGTGACCAGGTACCTGATAGGATCTATGCCCATAGTGCGAAGAGCGTCCAGTTCTTCCCGAACCTGCATGGTGCCGATGTGCGCCGCGTATCCTGCCCCTGAACGCCCCGCCATGATCAATGCCGTCAGCAAAGGCCCCATCTCGAGACAAATGGAAAGACTAACCAAGTCCGCAACAAATATGTTAGCCCCGAACTTCCTTAACTGTATTGCTGACTGAAAAGCCAGAATGCAGCCCATGAGAAAACTTAACAGGGTTACTATCGGAACCGCATCAGCGCCAGCGCGTTCGACAAGTTTGGCCATTCCATCCCACTTTATCCCCGATGGACGGCGCATGTCCCTTGCAACAGCGATTACAACGGCGCCTATGAATGTAAGCATGTCTGAAACATTGTTCAGAAAATGAAGAGTGGCGGCGCCCACCTGTTGAATAAATCCGGGTTCCGGTGGTTGTTCCAGAATGGTGGAGGATTCGAGTCTATCCAGATTGACAAGGGTGAGGTATCGTTTGATTGAGTCCGGAACATTCCTGAATCTGAGAAGATTGTTGTTGGACCGGCACTTTTGATAGGCTTCTATCATTATTGCCGCAGCGGAACTGTCAGCGCGGGTTAGTTTTTTCAGATCAATCGAGGCGTTCTTAAGAGGATTGTCCTCAAGAATTTTCCTGAGCTTTGAGGATACTTCCGCAGCATTTTCGATGGTCACCGACCCCGACACAACTATCTGAAGCTCGTCAAAAGTCGTTTCAGACGTTTGGATGATCACTGATTCCGCGGATTGTCCTGATTGTCCCGGCAATAAACAAGCTCCTGTCATCTAACAATTCCGGTTGATTAAGCCACGATCATTTGAAAAAAGCTTCCACGTCCTTTATTTTTCTGCTGATCGGAGAGTTGTAAAGGCTTTGGATAAATATTCTGCCATATCTCTTTGTGAGAATTCTCTGATCCATAATGCATAATGCGCCACGATCAGACCTGGTTCTTATAAGTCTTCCCAAACCCTGTTTAAGGGCTATAACCGCCATTGGAACCTGATAGGCAAAAAAGGCGTCCGCTCCATTTTTTTTCATTTTTTCGATTCTGGAGAAAACGATAGGATCACCCGGCGGAGCGAAAGGAAGCCTGTCAATTATGACGCAGGAAAGTGATTCTCCTTTGACATCAATTCCTTCCCAGAAGGAACTGGTTGCAAACAGCACGGAACCTTCGGTGGATCTGAACTCGTCAAGCAATGCCGTGCGTGGCCGGGTCCCCTGTATTAGCAATGGGAATCCCAGCTTGCCTTTCAGGAGGTTATACACAGCGTCCATATTTTTGTATGACGTGAACAATACAAAGGCCCTTCCCCTGGTTGCCTTCAGTATCTCTCCAACATTCCTGGACATAGCTTCGACAAAGTCCCCGGATGATGGCTCCGGCATCGATTGGGGAATATAGAGCAGAGTTTGCGATGAGTAATCGAATGGAGAATCCAGAATGACTTCCGTTGGTTCAGGATCATTAGTCAAACCCAGCCGGGACTTGAAATAATCAAAATTCCCGGCGGTTGAGAGCGTGGCCGAAGTAAAAACGCAGGATTCAATTTTCTCGTAGAGTTGGCTGGCAAGCATGGCGCCTATTTCTACGGGAGCGGCGTTAAGGGTTACGTTTCTTTCTTTTCGTTCTGCCCAGCACGCGTAGTTATAGTCCGAATTTAGCTCAAAAACCGTCTGAATTTCCAAGGCCATTTCCGAAGCTCTTTTTCCCAGCAACCTGAGCTCTTCCGACGCGTCTGAAACATTGAGCGCCATGGACGAAGTAATATCGAGTTTTGATGTCAATAATCGGACGGTTTCCCTGATTGCGGGATTCAGTTTTGAATCCAGGGTTCTTGTTCCCGTCACATCCTCGAAAAACCTGAAAAGCCTCCTGGAAGCGTCTTCGACTTCCGAAACATAGGCAACAATTCTGGATGTGTCACTTTTCTGTTCGGACAGCCTTGATTTCATGTCCCTGCAGTATCTGCCAATTCTGAAAAGACTTATCTGAAAGCCCAAGTGTTTTGTCGCAATTTCTTCCAGACCGTGAGCCTCATCAACTATAAGCCCTTCATATCGAGGTATCACCTCGCCGTATCCTGCGGCCTTGACCTTCATGTCAGACGCGAGGAGGCTATGGTTAACAATAATTATGTCGGCTAGAGATGCTCTGGCCTTCATTTTCTGGATGAAACACCGGTCGTTGTCGGGGCATTTTTTGCCAAGGCATGTTTCTGCTGAGGAACATATCTCGGACCAAACCTGGCTGTCATCCGGCAAATTACTGATTTCCGCTCTGTCTCCCTGCCCGTCCCTGTTGGTCTCCTTGTACCAGTTCAGTATGTTCTGCATCTGTTTCTCATCATTGGTCGAATAGAGACTAGGCTGACGCAGGAAGTTTTTTAGCCTCAGATGGCAAACAAAATTGCCTCTACCTTTAAGCAAGGCGGCGTTCAATTTGCTGAATATGTTATCTTTTACAAAAGGTAAGTCTTTATAGAACAATTGTTCCTGAAGATTTTTGGCCCCAGTGGAAATGACCACGCGTTTTCTCGACAAGACTGAGGCAATTAGGTACGCAAGTGTTTTGCCTGTTCCTGTAGGAGCTTCCACGATCAACCTGTCAGCGGATTCCAGGGCATCATACACGTGATGGGACATCCTGATCTGCTGGCGCCGATGTTCGTAGTCCCGGATAGATTTTTCCAGAATTCCGCCAGGCCCCATTATTTCATCTATTTTGTCTTTGGCGTTCATATAATTTTCTGTTTATACGCAACAGTTCTCTGTCGTTTGTATTTTTTAGCCATGTCAAGGATTCCTTTTGCCCATAACGGCTCTCCAAGAGCATGAACGTGCGCATAAGTCGCAAGAGCATTCTTCCTGAATACCCCGTCATGCCTACCATCTATGCCATGGCCCCGGGTAACCTCAAAGGCGAAATTACTTGAATCCGCACAAATGTTGGCAACGTAGGAATAGTGAAATTCATGACCAACCAGTGAAGTTCCAACTGGATAGAATGGATTCTCACGAACTGTTTTTACATGAATATATCCGTGTCCCTGGGGCCTCATCGCCAAGACGCTGTCCATTTCAAAAATGCCGACCATTGGGTAATTGTTTTCATCGATCTGCAGATTGCGAGAAAGGTACATCAAACCGCCACACTCGGCATAAATCGGCAAACCATTTTCTACAGCCTTCCTGAGAGAATCCCTGAACGTGAAATTGTCTGCAAGCCTTTCTGCGTTGGTCTCAGGAAAACCTCCTCCGATATATAACGCGTCTATCTCAGGCAATACTCGTGGCTCCAGGGAATTTATTTCCTGCAAGCGGGCGCCGGTGGCCGTCAAGGCCTCGAGGTTTTCAGGATAATAAAACTGGAACGCTGAGTCCTTGAGCACTCCAACAACAACACTTTCATGTTTCTGTGATAAGTGGCCCTGGTCCTTAGAATCTGACATCAGAGTAAAATCGCTCGAATGATTTGCGATACGAAGTAACCTTTCAATATCCACACTGTTTTCGACAATTTCCAGAGCCTGTTCAATGAATCGCATTGCCTCGGGGTGTTCATGCAACGGCAATAACCCGAGGTGTCTTTGGGGAAAACTTTGCAGACCAAGCTTGTTGATAGAACCGACCACCGGCACAGAACACAAATTCTCAATTGATTCAGTCAATATCCTGCAGTGTCGTTGGCCGGCTACCCTGTTGATAATAACCCCTTCAAGCAGAAGTTCCGGATCCAGCGTCTTGCACCCTAGCGTCAGGGCAGCCGCAGTACGGGTCATTTTGGTTGAGTCTATTATCAGCAACAGAGGCGCTTTCAGGAGTTTGGCCAGTTCGGCGGTTCCGAATGTTCCCGCTGCGTCTACGCCGTCAAAAAGGCCCCTGTTTCCTTCTATTATGGATATATCGTAACCCGATGAGCGTGAAACAAAAGAATCCAGTATGGTCGTTTCACTAAAGAGGTAGGCGTCAAGGTTGTGGCAATCGACTCCGCCGGCTAACCCAAGCCAGCCTGCGTCTATATAATCCGGCCCCTTTTTGAAAACCGCCACCTTCAGCCCGCGCTTGCGCAACGCAGCTACGACACCGACACTTATCAGTGTCTTGCCCGAACCCCCTTTCAGAGCCCCGAAAACTATCCTTGGCATTTTGAAGCTTTTCATCATTCCCTATGGCTCAATCTGAATTCCTGGGCCCTTTTTGCAATAGCTTCAGCCCATACCGAAACACCTAGGGCATGAACATGCAGATATGAGCCAATTGCATTTTTTACACATATTCCATCATGGAATCCATCCATGCCGAATCCCCGCAAGACTTTAAAAGCATATTTGGGTTTGGCCCCCGTTTCCAGCAATACCGAGGAATAGTGAAATTCATGGCCCTTTATACTGGCGCCCACAGGGTAGAAAGGATTTGATCCAACGACTTCCACTTCTATATAACCGAGACCCTGAGGCTTTCTTTTTAATACCGTGTCCATGGGAAATATTCCTACCATCGGAAATTTCCGGTCATCCAGCGCTATGCTTCTGGATAGATACATCAGTCCGCCACATTCGGCATAGACCGGTAATCCATTATCCACTGCGAGCCGTAGCGACTCCATGAATGACACGTTGGCGGCAAGAGCTTCAGCATTCGTTTCCGGAAATCCTCCACCAATGTACAATCCATGAATATCGGGCAGATAACGATCATCAAGTGCGCTGATTTCAACCAGTTGAGCTCCTGTAGCCCTCAACGCGTCCAGGTTGTCGTGATAATAAAACTGAAAGGCCGAGTCCCTCAACAAACCTATCCTGACTTCACCGGATGATGATATGACACGTTTTTGAGAAAACAAAGGACTCGAATTTTGTATTCTTTGAGCCTTACCGGCTATTTCAATTACTGCGTCAATATCTACATCCCTCGAAATTACAGCTTCAACCTGTTCAATCAAAGCATGAGCCTGAGGGTGTTCCTGAATTGGAAGCAAACCCAGATGCCTCTGTGGAAAATTTCTGAAAGTTTGTTTCGCAATTGCGCCAACCGTCGGAATTCCACAAGCGTTAGCGATTGAAGTCTTTAGGATGTCCTCATGCCTTGCGCCCGCAACCCTGTTGAGGATTACCGCTTCCAACCGCAATTCGGGATCCAGAATTTGGCAACCCATCGTTAACGCCGCAGCGGTGCCGGACATTTTTAATCCTTCTATTATCAGAATGGTTGGCGCCTTGAGCGTTTTTGCCAGTTCCGATGTGCTATATTCTCCGGAGGAATCCACCCCGTCAAACAGACCCCTCGCTCCTTCTATCACAGCAATGTCTGCGTCCGAAGACCTTCTTGTGAATGAATCCAGAATCACGCAGCTATCCATCAGATATGAATCCAGGTTGTAACACGGCGAACCAGCGGCAAAACCAAGCCAGTTTGCGTCAATATAATCCGGCCCTTTCTTGAATACCGCAACTTTAAGATCTCTTTTTCGAAGGGCCGCCACTAGCCCCAGGGTTACAAGCGTCTTGCCGGCGCCTCCTCTCAGCGCGGCTATGACGATACGGGGAATGTCACAAGTTGTGTATGTCATTGTCAGATAATAACTTTTCCATATTTCCGGGTTGAATCAATGGTCTTGAAACAATTGGTAAACTTCAAGGATGTGTTCAGGAAGATTCTCTTCAATTACCCCAAAATCAGGAGCCTCACTATTAAAAGACTCGAGCGTTCCGTCAAACAACTGTGTCCATGCTATCAAATCCAGTTTGCGGCAAATGGACAGGAAGCCCTCATAAAAACCCTCCCCTGTTTCTCCTGACATTTGCCTTGATTCCAGTGATTCGAGAAAACCCTCGACTGTAGCGTGCAGAATACTGACAGGCGCCCAGGCCATGTCCCCCACACCGTCCAGACGATCTATCCTGTTGCGCATACTGAGATTACACAGGAAAAGAAGCATAGCCTCGTACAAGTCCAGTTGGAAATCCTTTTCTGAAACTATGCGTGGAACATATTGCCTGACAGTCACCAGCTTGACATCCATGTCAGCGCCAATCCTGACCACAAAGTCTCCAGCCGCATGATGCCACGGAAAAATTTCCCGATAATCCTTGAAGTCAAAGTAGCTTGTTAGTATATAGGCCACCCGTCGATATATCCCTCTTGACTCATCGACCGAAAGAAGGCGCAAACCATTATCCATGTCCCATACAACAACTGACACCTCCCCGTTGTCATTCAGTCGCGTCAGATGAAATTCATGAAAATCTTCAAACCATTCCCCTATAAACAATATCATGGAATCGTTCAACTCAGCTGCTTTTTGTTCCTGTGTCGTGCTAGCGAGAAACGGTTCGGGCAAAAACATCCCTTTACCGGTTTCGTAAAAATGCTTTAACAGAACAAAATCCTGCATCAAACGTGATCTTCCGCGTGATGTAAGGGCAACATTTGCAACAAGCGACACTTTTTTGCCATTGGCTATAAATCTGATGGAAGCGGGGTGATAATCACCCCCTTTTTTTTCGGCAGCTATGTTGATTTCCGACAATGAGATCATTTTTTCATTGAAACGCCGCTCCAGGGCGCCGACCAAATCGTCCCAACGGCTAATCATAAAGTTTTTTATAAAATCCATATATTCCCGATATTTTATATGTTTAATGGCTGACGCTTGAGAAAAAGGCCTGTGGGTTGAAATAACTCCTGAAAGTGTCTCCTCATTGAAAGATTCTACCAGGTTTTCCGTTGCGTGATAGTAGTGAAAGCCGGGAATATCGATTCTGTTTTTTTTCATTTAGTGTTTTTCCGGGGGCAATTTCGCAAGGCAAGTTACATTTCGATAACCAGCATAATGATCAATTTTTGTTCTGAGTCAAGAAGGCTTTCAACCCATCGAAGTTATTGTTCGATTTTAATTGATCAATCCAGTTTTCCATGATGCGTGAACAATTTTACGTCGAAGCAACATATTTCATTCAAATCTCATTGATTTGCATGCTTTTTTATACTATGTTGGGCAGAGCGTTAGGTAGCATTCTTAGACCGCCTCCAACGATTTGGCATGACAAAAAATTTAATATTGCGAGTTGAGTTAAAAAGCTGTTATTTAGCTTAAATGTTGGGATTTTTCTCTTGACTTGACCCAGTGAATTGGATTAGATTCTGTCGAATCTACGTTCAGGTGGCCCTAACCATTTGTGCCTAAGCAATTTACCGTAAAATCGGAGTCACATTTACCGAGGAAAGCTTACCAGGGTAGGGACTTTCTAACGGTATTATTTTTTTTGGCAGGCGCTACATTAAAACGCGAAGAGTTTAGATTGAGCAGACCTAAGTAGAGAGGAGGAACCTTTTATGGGAAAACACAAAACCCCTATGCTTGACGAATTGGAAAAGGGGCCGTGGCCCAGTTTTGTATCCGACATCAAGCAGCAGGTGGAAAACGGTAAACACGTTCTAAAAGAAGCTCCGGATGATCTTCTTGGAGTGATGGAACTGTCTTATGAGGATAGGGTCACTCACTGGAAGCACGGCGGTATCGTGGGTGTTTTCGGATATGGCGGCGGTATCATCGGAAGATATTGTGACCAGCCAACAAACTTCCCGGGCGTTGCCCATTTTCACACCGTCCGAGTAAATCAGCCTTCTAGCAAATATTACACAACGAAGTTCCTTGGTGATCTCCTTGACCTATGGGAAAAACACGGAAGTGGTCTTACCAATATGCATGGTTCAACAGGGGATATAGTTTTCCTGGGAACCACGACCGATCATCTTGAGCCGCTTTTCTTCGAGATGACACACGAACTGAACCAGGACCTTGGTGGATCAGGTTCCAACCTCAGAACCCCTGAGTGCTGCCTCGGCAAGTCAAGATGCCAGTATGCGTGCTATGACACACAGGAAGTATGCCATCAGTTGACAAACGAATATCAGGACGAACTCCATCGGCCAGCGTTCCCATACAAATTCAAATTCAAGTTTGATGGATGCCCGAATGGATGTGTCGCTTCAATAGCCCGCTCTGATATGTCAGTCATCGGAACCTGGCGTGATGATATCCGTATAGATCAGAAAGCCGTTGCAGCCTATGTCAACGGAGAAATCAAACCCAACGCCGGCGCTCACTCCGGTAGAGATTGGGGCAAGTTCGACATTCAGAAAGAAGTCATCGCCCTGTGCCCGACCAACTGCATGTGCTACGACGGAAAGACCCTTGAGATCAATAACCGTGAATGTACACGCTGCATGCATTGTCTCAATGTTATGCCTCAGGCCCTGAGAGTTGGCGTTGATCAAGGCGCATCCGTGCTCTTCGGCGCAAAAGCCCCGATCCTCGAAGGCGCTCAGATGTCAACATTGACAGTTCCGTTTATTCCTATGGAACCGCCTTATGATGAACTAAAAGACCTGATTGAAAAAGTTTGGGATTGGTGGATGGAAGAAGGCAAGAATAGAGAGCGCCTTGGCGAACTCATTCAGAGAAAGAGCTTCCAGGAATTCTTGAGAGTTCTCGAACTCGATCCGGATCCCAGAATGGTTGATGAGCCCAGATCCAACCCATACATCTTCTGGAAAGAGGAAGAGGTTGAGGGTGGATGGACCCGTGACATTGAAGCTTACCGCGCCAAGCATCAGAGGTAAATGGAGGTTTAGACTATGCCTTACGATCCAAGCGATCCATTGAAAGATAGAATTACTGATATAGGTCCCAGGTATTATGCGGAATTCATGCCGCCTGTTATCCAGAATAACAAGGGCAAGTGGCTTTATCATGACATCCTAGAGCCTGGCGTCCTTATGCACAAGGCCGAAAGTGGCGATGAAGTTTATACCGTTCGTGTTGGTGGTTGCCGCCTCATGAGCGTCGAACACCTCAGGGAAATCTGCCAAATCGCTGACAAGCATTGCGACGGATACCTCAGGTTCACCACACGAAACAACATTGAATTCATGGTTGATTCCAAGGCTAAAGTTCAGCCTCTGGTGGATGATCTGAAGAGCCGGAAGTTCCCTGCGGGCTCTAACAAGTTCCCCATTGGCGGAACCGGCGCCGGCGTAACCAACATCGTTCATACACAGGGTTGGGCTCACTGCCACACACCTGCGATCGATGCGTCCGGTGTTGTCAAGGCGGTTATGGACGGCATTTACGATGAATTTGGTCACATGAGACTTCCAGCGCCGGTTAGGGTTTCGCTGGCCTGCTGCCTCAACATGTGCGGCGCCGTTCACTGCTCCGACATCGCTATTCTTGGTATCCACAGAAAACCGCCCATGATCGATACCGATTGGATTGACAAACTCTGCGAACTGCCTCTCGCAATCGCAGCATGTCCTACCGGCGCCATCAAGCCGGCCAAGTCGGAGAAGGGTCAAAAGACTCTGGAAGTTAACGCTGAGCGTTGTATGTTCTGCGGTAACTGCTACACCATGTGCGCAGCCATGCCATTGGCCGATGAAGACGGTAGCGGTATAGCTATTCTCGTAGGTGGTAAGCTCTCCAATAGAATCAGCAAGCCCAAGTTCTCCAAAGTAGTTATCCCGTTCATTCCGAATGAGCCGCCAAGATGGGATACCACTGTGGCAGCCGTCAAGAATATCCTTGATGTTTACGCTGCTGACGCTCGCAAGTATGAAAGACTCGGCGAATGGGCGGAAAGAATTGGTTGGGAGAGATTCTTCGAGAAAACCAATATTCCGTTTACACATCACCTGATTGATGACTATCGTTTTGCTTACACAACCTGGCGACAGTCAACACAGTTCAAATTCTAGTTATTTTTCGGCGGAAAGGAGCTTTCCATGACCGAAGACGAAGCAAGACAACTGATTCTTGAAACCTTGAAGTCAAAATCCAAGAGCAAGTCGAAATTTTATCTCAAGGACTTTTATGCCATTGTTCCTGACATGAAAAACAGGGAAGTCAAAAACCTTGTTAACAAAATGGTTATGGAAGGTCACCTCGAGTACTGGTCAAGTGGAAGCACCACTTTGATCGGTCTTAAAGGCATGGGAAAACAGCATGCTGAAGAAGACTAACAGATAAACTAAGCTTGCAGATTGTTTGAATTTGATTATGCGAGGAAGCTATCGAAAGATTCTTCCTCGTTTTTGTTTTCACTATTTGAAGATTTATTCTGAAGCTCTCCTGAACAGGACAGAGCCCCATTCACCTCTGGATCGCTTTTCCAGCAACTCGAACCCCTCGCGCTCGTAAGCATCCTCTACTTCGCCGATCATGCTTTCAAATATTCCGGAGAGTACCAGTAGGTTTCTGGAGTTCTGAGCTAATGGTTTCCTTATTCTGAGTAATAATGGAGCGACCAGGTTTGCCATAACCAGGTCAAAGCATCCGGATACGCATTCAATACCCCCAAGGCATGACAATACGCCTTGAGTCTTTTCTGAGCTTGCCTTAACATCATTGATTCTGAAATTTCGTTCTGCAATATTCACAGCTATGGGATCAATATCCAGGGCAACCGTAAAATCGGCGCCGAGAAAAACGGCCGCAATACTCAGAACACCTACTCCGGATCCGACATCGAGGACTGATGGCCTCCCGGAGGTTTCGATCAAGACCTCCATGGCGCCTTCAAGCATTTCAAGGGCCATGATTGTGGTTGGATGATCGCCTAATCCAAAGGCGGGCCCTGGATCTATCACGACCTGGATTCTGTCTCCACGGTATTTGCCACGTTCCCAAAACGGGACTATTCTGAGTTTCGCGCCGGTGTCCACAGAGCTAAATCCCTGTGTCCACCATTTTTTCTCGTCCAGATTCCTGGCCCGGCGTTTTTTAGCCTGACAATCAACCTTGGAATTTTGAAACATCCGTTATCCGCAAGAAATTTCATATTGTTCCTGATGCAGGTTTGGATCAGGATTGGGCTGAATTATAACATTATGTTTGTTCTGAATCTGGATGATTTTGTCGTTTTCCTGTTCGAACAGTATCTTGAGAACTTCTGGATGCGCAGTCACCTTCATTGCGCCAACACAGTCGTAGGAAATGTGTTTAGCTATGGCTCTCAATATTTCATAGCAGACAGTTGTCTGGGATTTCAGGAACCCCTTCCCTTCACAATAGGAACATGGCACGCAAAGGGTTCGTGTTAGGCTTTCACGGGTTCTTTTTCTGGTCATCTGAACCAGACCAAGCTCGGATATTTTAAGGATGTTGGTTTTTTGCTTGTCCTTTTTGAGAGCCTCCTGAAGCGCGTTAGAAACCTTTTCCCGATCCGCCTGCCGATCCATGTCGATGAAATCGACAATAATTATGCCTCCTATATTTCTAAGGCGAAGCTGGTAAGCAATCTCCTTCGCTGCTTCCAGATTTGTCTTTAGTATGGTTTCCTGCAGGTTTCTTTTCCCGACGTAGCGCCCTGTATTTACATCAATCGCTACGAGAGCTTCAGTAAAATCTATGTTTATATATCCTCCTGACTTGAGCCAGACCTTTCGACCGAGCGCCTTGTTGAGCTCCATCTCAATTCCGTAAAAGTCAAAAATAGGCTCCGGACCTTCATAAAGCTCAACGCAAGGTTTTAATGACGGCATGAATGTGTCCATGAATTCGATTATTCTCTGTCTTTGCTGGGGCGAATCCACAACGAGTTTGGTCACGTTTTCCGTAAAGAGATCTCTCACACCCCTGAGACAAAGATCAAGGTCTTCATAGATCAAATAAGGGGCTGGAGACCGTTTTTCTTTTTCGAGAATTCTGTCCCATGTCCCCTGCAGGAAGGATAGGTCGGCCTTAAGCTTATCCGCCTCTTCATGCTCACTCACGGTTCTTACTATTATGCCGCAGGACGGTGGCTTAATATCGCTTATGATATCTTTTAGCCGCAGTCTCTCAGTCTCATTTTCTATTCTTCTCGAAATTCCGATGTGATCAACAGTTGGCATGAAAACCAGGTATCGTCCTGGAATTGAAACATGAGAAGTTATTCTGGCGCCTTTGCTTCCAAGCGGCTCCTTGGATATCTGAACAAGAATGTCCTCTCCTTCTTCAATTAAATCTTCAATCGGCGCGAAGAACGGTATGTGCTCTTCAATGCCATCAGACATTGACATATTTTCGCCTTGTGGACCTTCTTCCGCCTCCTCACTTTCCATAATGTTAAAATCATGCACATGGTGATATACGTCACCTACGTACAAAAAGGCTGCCCGAGGCAATCCGATGTCTACGAATGCAGCCTGCATTCCCGGCAACACCTTTATCACCTGGCCCTTGTAAATGTTGCCAACTATCCCCCTTTCTCCCTTGCGCTCCAGGTGAATTTCGGCCACCTGCCCATCCTCCAGCAGGGCAAGCCGTGTCTCCCTGTCAGTCACATTCATTATGATCTCACTAGTCATTTAATCATCCTTGTCCATGTGTGTGTCGATTAGCCACTTCCCAATGTAACTGATTTCTTGATGACCTGAATGTTACGCGATGATCCAGGGTCGATTCCAAATATTGCTCCTATGGCTTCAAATGGGTTTATGGAACCTGTGGAACCGGACTTTACTGTCATTCTGACAGAGTCTTGAGTAATGATAAGGTCGCTAACCCATTCCTTCAGGTTTCTGGATCTCTTCCTGCCTTTTCTTTCTGAAACTGCTTCGAGGCGATCAGAATCATGGAAATATTTCACTTTGTCGGCAACAAATTGGGGGGCGCCCAAATTCTTTAATTCTATTTGATAGGTTATATCAATTATGTTAGCAGAAACGGTCTTTTCATTCAACGAAGTTTCATTAATACTTACAGGTTCCAGTCCGTTAGGGAGCGATTCCTTTAATGCGTTAAAAATATCTTCGGATTTTAGAGAACAATTCACGGTTTCAAAATCCATCAGTTCGGCTTCGCTCTGTACCCCGAAAGCCGTCGGGGGAGAAAATCGTATCAATGGATGTGGATGGAATCCTTCTGAATATGCCAGAGACAGACCTGACTTTCTCAAAGCCCTGTAAAAAGCTCTGGATATATCGTGATGCCCGACATATTTCATAAATTTTGTCTTTGAAAACCGTATTCTGAAACGTCTCCTGTCAATTACCGGATTCGCATGACTTTTCTTGGGTTCGCTCGGTCCTGTCAATTCGGACTCTTGCGCCAGTATGGGTCGAACCGAGTCGAAGTCACAAACTCCACAAGAGCTACATGAGCCTTTACGGCAATCCTCAGTAGGCTTCTCTTCCAAAGAATTGCGCCATTCTGTCAATAGATAGTCTTTAGTAACACCACAGTCTATATGATCCCAGGGAAGTTTCGCGTTCAGGCCGCGTTCAGCGAGATACTGGACCGGATCAATACATTCAGATTGAAACGAATCCATCCATATCTCAAATTTTAGCTGATCGCCCCAGCCGTCAAACCTAGCGCCCGAGTCAAAAGCCCTTTGTATTACCGCGCCAAGCCTGTCGTCTCCTCTTGCGAAAACCCCCTCCAGAAAAGAAGCCTTCGAATCATGATATTTTAGCAGAGAGGCCTTTTTGCCGAGAGCCTGGCGGAGATAGTTCTGTTTTCTTCGGGTTTCTTCCATGGACATTTGTTGAGCCCACTGGAACGGAGTATGAGCCTTTGGAGCAAAGGTAGAGACTGACGCCCGCAAAGTACCTCCTTTGGCCCACTTTGAGGCTTTGGAAATCAGCGCTGCCATTCCATCCAGGTCGTCTTCTGTTTCCGTAGGGAGGCCTATCATGAAATAGAGCTTGAGCGCCTGCCACCCGAGACGGAAGGCTGACTCAACAGCGCTCCTGAGATCTTCTTCCGTATTACCCTTGTTTATTACGCGTCTCAAACGGTCTGTGCCCGCCTCAGGCGCAAGGGTAAAACCGGTCTTGCGAACTTTCTGTATCTGTAAAGCCAATTCTGAATCAAACGTGTCAGTCCTCAACGAAGGTAGCGAAATGGCTACCTTTGAATCCGTGAATTCGTTGCTCAGGGCTTTCACAAGTTGACTCACCCCTGAATAATCCCCCGTAGATAATGACAGCAGGGAAATTTCGTCCCAGCCAGTATTGGCAAGGGATTTACGCGCGATGTTCATCAGTGTGGAAAGATTCCTTTCTCGCACCGGTCTGTAAATCATACCGGCCTGACAGAATCGGCAACCGCGCGTACATCCTCGAGCTACCTCTATACCAACCCTGTCATGAGCTATCCCACAGATAGGAGTGACTAACTCTGTGGGAAAAACTGCGCTGTCCAAGTCGGTCACTATCCTTTTGCTTACAACTTCGCCCGGTTCATGTAGAGACGGAACAAAAACTCCCTCAATCTGTTTCCACTTTTTCAGCAGCTCTATTCTTTCAGAACAGGAGCTTTTCCAATCGATGTGCGCCCGGATTATTTCCTGAATAACCTCTTCGCCATCACCAATTACCATGGCGTCAAAAAATCGGGAGAGAGGTCCGGGATTGTAACATACTGGACCTCCTCCAATTACAAACGGATCTCTTTGCCTCCTGTCACCGGACAGGATTGGAACGCTGCTCAAATCCAGCATTTGGAGAACATTGGTAGCGCACAACTCGTACTGAAGTGAAAAACCGATAATATCAAGCCGGTTTAGCGGTGTCTTAGTCTCCAGCGTTGTCAGTGGAATTTCCCGTTCTCTCATCAGTTTCTCCATGTCGATCCATGGAGAAAAAACACGTTCGGCATAGACATCCGTGTTTGAGTTGGCAATGGAATATAAAATCTTGAGGCCGAGATGTGACATACCGATTTCATAAATATCGGGGAACGCCAATGCCATACGTAATTTAACGGATCCGGGATCTTTGATTACGGAATTGAGCTCGCAACCAATGTAGCGCGCTGGCTTTTCTACAAGTTTTAAAAGATTATGATTGATTTTAGAGTCAATCTGTATATTCTTATGCTCACTTGATATGTCAAAAATTCTAGACATTAAGCTTGTTTTTTTCTCCTGTGTCAGGCGAAATGGTTTAGACACCGGATGATAACACATTGAACATGACTCGGAATAGGATCATAGCCATATCTTCGGGCGGTATTATAACCGTTGCTACTTTTGTAGCGGGTTTGTGGCTGATGATCTATGGAAACATGTTCCCCGATTCTGACCTTATATTTCTCGTATCAATGGCAATCTCGCCATTGGCTGTAGTCTCGGTCATAGCTGGTTTCCTGGTATGGTGGATCTTTTTGTTCCTGTTAACCTTGATCTGGAATGATTCTCCCACTGAACAGGGGGATGAACTCAATAAATGATCCGTTCCCTAAGGGGTTTTCAGGGGGGCTTCCATAACGATTATCTGTCAGACTCACCTGTTGACCGGTCTACTCAATCAGGAGGTTATTTTGAGTAGTTACGATACACATGCATTGCACAAGATCATGCATCCCAAAAGCATTGCTTTTTGGGGAGCGTCAAATAACTCGATGGCTATGGGTAGCGTTCAGTTGTCCAACCTTTTGTTGATGAACTTTGAAGGCCCGGTCTATCCCATTCATCCCAAGCACCAGATGATACAGGGTTTGCAGGCGTATTCCCGGGTATCAGAGGTTCCAGGGCCTGTTGACCTGGCTGTTCTCGTTTTACCGACTCATGTTGTCCCGGAGGTTTTGGAGGATTGTGGAAAGTTCGGAATTGACAGGGCAATCATCGTTTCCGCGGGGTTTGGTGAACAGGATGGGGCACATGGCAAGGAGCTTCAACAACAGATAGTCGATATTGCGAACAAGTATTCAATACGTTTCGTAGGGCCTAATTGTATTGGAGTTGTGAATCCTTCCCACAGGCTCAACACCACTTTCTTTCCCTATGAGGCGACACCCGGATTTATTGGAATGGCCTCCCAGAGCGGTAGCTTCATTACCCAGATGTTCGTTCATCTCGCAAAATTCGGCCTTGGTTATAGCGAGGGTTTTAGCCTCGGAAACGAGGCCATGACTGACTTGACGGATTGCATCGAATATCTTGCGGAATCCCCGGAAACCAGAGTCATTGCCCTGTATATAGAAGGTATCAGGAGGGGTCGTGACTTTGTACGGGTAGCCAGTAGAGTTTCTCGTAAGAAACCGATAGTAGCGTTTTACATCGGCGGGTCTGAATCCGGTGGTCGGGCAGGAATGTCACACACAGGCGCAATGGCCGGACCAGACGCGCTCTATGATGGAATATTCAAACAGTCAGGCATCATACGCGCACGTTCAATTGAAGAACTTTTCGATTTTTGCTATGTCCTCGGCAGTCAGCCCCTTCCCAAAGGAGACAATGTAGCGATACTTACTCATTCGGGCGGCCCGGGAGCCGCAGCAGCCGACGCAGCCGAACGCGGTGGACTCAAATTGGCTTCTTTTTCTTCGGAAACCTTGACAAAATTACAGGCTCTCGTTCCTGGAACAGCCAGTGTAAAAAACCCCGTTGATCTCACTTTTTCAAAAAATTACAGCGATTATATGGCGTCAATGCCAGAAATTCTGCTGTCAGACAGCAATGTCGATTCACTGTTTATTTATTGTCTGATGCCACACCAAAGGGTTATTCAGGCCGTTGTTGGGGCGGGAATTGGCAAGGATCAGGCAGGTTCTTTTGCAAATCAGTACATAACGACTCAAAGCGCCATAGCCTCCCAATTTGCAGCCAAATTCGGCAAACCAGTAGTAGGAGGGACTTATTGTGACAGATCAGAGCTTTTCGTAAGAGAACTCCAGGACAATGGAATGCCGGTGCTTGCCAGTCCCGAAAGGGCCGTAACAGCCATGGGCGCTTTGGCAAAATATGCCGAATGGAGAAGAAATCATGAGGCTGACTAGTCCCGCGGCAAACCCGCCCCGGATGGAAAACCTTTAATATGCCATAGCCAGAGGGATAACCTCTGGGAAAATTTCTCATTCAGTTTCCTGGATTGGCCTAAGGCAAACAGCGCGGCCATTCCCAGGAATACGGAATTCAATGTAAGATTGAATGTCAGGGCCATCTTTAGGCAAAGTTCACTCGTCCTTCCGTACATCTTCCTGAAAAACGCATACCGGGAGCGATAATATTC
>CAITZA010000268.1 GCA_903896745.1 uncultured Desulfomonile sp.
AATTATCCAGACGCACGGGGATATGACTTCATTGTCCCGATATAACGGATTATAATATCGGTTCAGATAAAGATCGGGCTGGGCCGTCGCCTCTATTATTTCCCTGATCAGCTCTGTTTGGGGGGGATTCCTGTCTTCGAGAATTATGTGAAGACCGGTGTATGGATTGGCGTCGCAAAACGGTCTCAACACATCCAGCGCCCTGTTGTTTCCCCGACGAGAAAGTTCCCACCTGAACCAGAAACAAAAGGGATCGCTCGATTTGTTTGCGACCAACTGTATCAATCCAGGCGCCACAGATCTGGACTCATCAATTATCCATTTGCTTATGTACGGCTCATGTTCGGGCCGGCTGACAAACGATCGGGAATCACAAACGAGTGACGGCGGATTTATATGATCCAGCTCAGTTTCGAATTCAGCCTCAAACTCCAGTAATGAATCCCTGAAGGCCTCCTTTGGAAATGTGGGGGTCTGATAGACATGATACGGTGGTCGGTCGTGGTATTGTAATCCCAGATCCCGCGCGTGCGCCCTGAAATTGGTTCCCGGCAGAGCTGACAGGGTAAACGGATGAATGACCGAATAGGCGCCGGAACCCTTGAGTTCCCTCAGCGTCCTCGAGAATCCCTGCGGAGTGTCCCCGGGCAATCCCAGAATTATTCCCGTGGTAACCTCTATTCCACTGTCCTTAAGCTTTCTAGCGCCCGACATTGTCAATTTCGGATTTCCTGTCCTGCCCGCCTTTTTCAAGACCTCCGTATCAGCGCTCTGCAGGCCAATTTCGGCCGACACAAGACCAGCGTCATTGAATAGACTGATGTCACTGTCCGTCAACAGATCCGACCTCAATTCAGTGTGTAGCCGTATATCTTTCTTCTTTCGAAGACTTGCCAGCAAAGCCAGAATGTTTCTATAATCCGGTCTTGCGTTAAAGGTGGGATCCATAAGATATATCTCGGATACATCGCATGATTTTGAATAGAGAAATTCAAATAGGCCCGACAGTCTGTCCTCTGAATGGAATCGCACCCGATCATAACTCTTGTGATAAAAACAGTATCTGCACTTGAAAGGACAGCCACGGGCAGTCTCTACAAAAGCAGTTTGGTAATGTTGAATGTTCGGGGACCCATTGAGGTAGGGATAAGGACAACTGTCCAGATTCCACAACTCAGGCTTCCGCCTGTTCAATACTAGGGCGCCGTCCTTCTTGAAGAAAATCCCGGGGATTTTGTTCAACCCGGCCTTTTCCACTAGCGCCTCCAACACCGGCAGGATTCGCGACTCTCCCTCGCCAAATATGCCAACGTCCACAGCAGGATGCCTTAATACCCAGTGATTATCAGGGGTAACCTCCGGCCCGCCGACAACGTTTCTGACTCCGGGAAAATTGCGTTTTACCATTGAGGCTATGAAAAGGCTTCTCTGAACATTCCACACGTACAGGGTAATACAAAGGATGTCAGGCTGTAAAATTTCTATGGAACGAATCAACCCCTGATCACCCAGTATGTCGGCATTCCAGTGATCGAGTATGGCGGTATCCATCTCACGAATTGCAGAATCAGCCCGGTTTGACCCGTAAAGGATCGCGGACATCATGAAACCCGCCGCCAGGGGAATATTCAGCGGCGATTCACAAAAATCAAATCGCGGGGGAGGCAATTGAATGAACAGTATCTTTTTCATGTGTTTTTTTGTTCTCCATCCTCTACCCCTTTTGAGAAAAGCGTTCAAACGTGGATATAAAGACAATCGTCAAAGAAGCGGCTGTATTACAAAATGATTTTTTCAAAAAAAGTCAAGAAAGAAGGGCCAACTTCAGGGCAAACTAGCGCATACTTGCGGAGTTTTGGAGATTAATGTCATCTGATGCGCGAGCGTTTCGTCACACATAACGATTGAGACACCGTACAAGAATCACTTTTCGACACCAAGCTTTTGCAGTTATAATACCTCATTATTTTCCAACAAGTTTTTTAACCCAGAATCGCAAGACCGGTAGAGGCCGAAAGCTTAAAGGATAAAGCTTGTCAGGCAATTCAAAACCTGATGCGGAAAAAGATTCAATACCCTCTAGGGGGAAAACGATATCTTCAATCCTGGCCCCCGAAATACCTTTGTCCAAGGCCATTTCCCACAAGGGGGCATCGCTGGCTTGCAGGCCCAGCATAATCATGACAGCAGTGTCTAGGGCTACTGCCGATTCGGAAGCGCCCAACAAACCAAGTTCGTAAGGTTTTCCATTAGTCGGCCCAGCGCCATGCATTGCCACAACCCCGTCTATTAAAGAGACGGAGGGCGGAAGATTTTCCCATATCTCAAACATCATCTTCTCAAAACGCTTCTTCCTGTCACCATTGATTAGATGCAGGACTGGCTTGCCTAAACCGGTAACACATCCATAAACGTTTTTTACCGCCCCGGTAAAACAGGTCTGATGATGAGATTTCAGCTTGGCCACATTGACTAGAAGGTCGTTTTCAATGGCTTTCCTAGAAAGTGGAATGTTTGCTCCAAAGGACAGTTTTACCAGTTTCGGGCTATCCAGATCAATTATTTTGACCGGCAGATCAGACAGGGCCTTCGTCAAACCGATCTTTTCAGCTATAACCTTGCCATGACCAAAGGTTGGCGAGTCCCCAACACTTACGGCAGCCCCCATGTCAATAAGGTGTTTGCAAACCTGCCGAACAACGCATGGATTGGTACAGGGGAGAAAATCAGGAGGTTTCGGCGCCAGAAGGTTGGGCTTGACCAAAACTTTTGTTCCATGGAGCGATCGGTTACAAACAGTTTCAAGCAACTTCCATATTGCCGCATCGACATCAGAAGACTCATATCGATCGCACCTGACAAAAGCCACCACAATTTGCCCTTTTTTTTCCACTTTCATCAACCCGCCAAGATCATAGTTGTTGAGAAAGTCAGTGCAAGGTCACAGCCTGACATTATTTTTGATGCAGCGAGGCACTGACCATTCTCCGCCTGCCCATGCAACACATAGCGCCCAGAATAACTCCAGTCATGCCCCGATAAGCTACCGGGTTTCCAGCCCAAGAATCACACAAACCAGCAATCTATTTCAGTTGAGTGATCATGGCCTTTATAGACGTTGGCATAAAATTAATGAACCACGATACCAAGTTATACGGAATGGGAAACACAAATTCCGGTTTATCCCTTGCCAGTTTCGTTTTTATTATTTTGGCCGCCTTATCAGATTCAATTATCCACGGCATATCATACAGGTTCCCTCCGGTCATCGCTGTTTTCACAAAAGCTGGAATTATCGCAGTTACTGATACACCTTCCCGCTTCACACGCGCCCGAAGGCCCTGAGCAAAGATACGTATCGCAGCCTTGGATGCGCAATAGGATGGAGCGTGAGGCACACCCATCATCCCTGCCAGCGACCCCATCACCGCTATTTGTCCTCTCCTCCTGTTCCGAAGTAACGGTAACGCAGGAAGCGCCGTGTTGAGCATTCCATTCAAATTGACATCAAAAACCTCTCTGATCTGATCAGCGGTTTCTTCATCAGGAAGATTTCCGTGAGAAATGCCCGCATTTGCGATCACCAACTCGAGGGGTTTCATGAAGTCTGCTTCTTTGATCCATGTTTCCATGCCAGACCTGTCCGCTACGCTGAGCTGAACGCCATATACATTGGCGCCGAGTCCCGAGCATGTCGCACAGACCTCGTCCAGTCTAAGCTTGTTGATGTCACACAGAAAGAGGCTAACGCCGCTTTCGGCATACGCTCTCGCCAATGCTGCGCCAATGCCCTTTCCAGCTCCCGTGATTAAGATTGATTTAGGATCACGCATCCCCTAGTACCCCAAAATTGTCATAAGAATCATTGATCATTGAACTATTCTAATCCGACAGTGATAAAACCCTCCTTGTCATGGCCATTATGGTGAACGACGATTCTTGCTATCGTCCAAAGGCAGACTTCAGGGCATCCTTACCCCAGTCGATTCCACCTCTGATCACTTCGTCCAGACCAATCCCACCTTCATTCAATATCATCATTTTTATTGTTGAAAAGAGCGCGACCGCTTCCATGTCGGTCCATCCCTGTGACCATATATACTTTCCCCAACCTATTTGTCCCAGACAGTAAAGTCCCACCGCAAACTGACCAATAGAAAGCATACCCGTCGAAACCTGTCCTATCCCCAGAAATACACTGCAGGCTACTTGCCCGAAAGCAATTAACCCCAATCCGAACTGACCGATAGACAAAATGCCTAAGGAAAACTGACCAACAGAAATAAGACCGAATGACACTTTTCCGATAGCAATGATTCCCTTGGCGACTATTGCCCTTCCCGCTTCATTTCGACCGAAGGCTATGCAAACCAAAGGTATGCCTAGAATGTTCCAACCTGTTTGAAAATGATACCCACCACTCGCTCCCGTTGGTTCTGATCCATTTTCCGGTAATGACTTTCGCGATTCTGCGCTCAATTTGACCATGCCCACCATGATAATCCGCAAATTCTTGTAGACCTTTGGGCGCCCACAGTTTTTTCCGGTTCTGGAAAAACAACCGGATCAAATAATGACTCCAGAAAATGGCCTCTAGCCCATCCCCATTATCAGTAAAAACAAACTGCGGGAGACAGGAACACCGTTTTTGTAAATAATTATCATATTGATTCGGAATTTGCTAGATTTGTTTGATAAAATGGTTCATGGCCAATGGTTACATGATTCCCATGTCAGGCTGATCGTGAGGGGGCCCTTCAATCCGCTTATTAAACTAACCATTTTCTAATTCAAACCTAACATTTTATGGATACTTTTCAGTCAGCATACATATCTGGTAACAACTATTGAATGAGCAAGACTTTTTTCAACCCATGAACGTTCCCGTTTCCACCCCAGGACTGGATTACAGAGGTAACTATCTGTGAATAATTCCGAAAACAAAATTCGCGTCCTTTTTTTATGCACCGGAAATTCGTGCCGGAGCCAAATGGCTGAGGGATGGGCCAGAAAGCTTCATCCCGGAAGGATCGACGCCTGTTCTGCAGGTATTGAGAAACACGGTATTGATCCTCTAGCGGTAAAGGTCATGTCCGAGGCTGGTGTGGATATTTCTGCCCATCAATCCAAGCTGCTTGATGAACTCGATGATCTGGACTTTGATTATGTAGTGACACTGTGTGACCATGCGAAAGAGAGTTGCCCACTTTTTCCGGGTAACGCAAAAATGATGCATCATGGCTTTGATGATCCCAAGACCATGACGGAAAGCCTTGCGCCCGACCATGTCAGGATTGCTCCATACAGGCGGGTGAGGGACGAAATAAGGCAATTTATTGACAAGCTTGCCCACAAAATTGGTTAACATAGGTTTGATCTGCTTACTGATGGATCGTGAGGCGTCGTTCTTATACATGTAGCTCATTGAACGAGGCCCGGTTTATGTGTATAAGTGCTCATCTGGCCAACGCGATTCCGTAAACGCGACAGCTTGGCAACCGCGTTTACGCAAGGTTATGTTTCCTCGATTAAGCTACTGTTTACGACTTTATTCTTGATTTTGTCAGTTTTCTCAATTAGCGATCGTTTGTATCTCGAAGTTGAATAAATTTCTAGTCAGAGAATGAAATATGTCGAAAGAAAAAATTCTTGTAATTGATGATGAAGAAGACATTCTTGAACTTGTCCGTTACAATCTGGCCAAGAATGGTTATCGTGTTACATGCGTGACTTCAGCGGAACGGGGACTTGAAAAATTGAATGAAGAAACTCCGCATGTCATATTGCTGGACCTAATGCTACCCGGAATGGACGGCCTGGACATGTGCAGAAAGCTTAGAAACAACGCCGCTACCGCAAACATTCCCATCATAATGATTACTGCGAAGGGTGAGGATGCGGATATAGTCACAGGACTGGAGCTTGGTGCTGATGACTAT
>CAITZA010000269.1 GCA_903896745.1 uncultured Desulfomonile sp.
AGTTACATTCGAGGGCCAATCCCATGGGTTACTCGGTATCCTGGACATACACGTCAACTGTAGAGTCAGAAGAGACAGGAACTTCAACATACAGATTGAATCAGCCTCTTGTCCTGAGAGCTACAAGGGAGGTAGCCTATGGGGAAAGGATAGGAACAGATGAGCGCTAGCTATCGCACCTTTTTTGGTATGACAAAAGAGGCGTTTGATACTGATCTAAGCATGAAAGACATACTTGAAACGCAGGATATTGTCTCAATAAAGCAGAGCTTAGATTTCACTCTCCAACTCGGAGCAGTAGGCCTTATCACGGGTGAAGTAGGAAGCGGCAAATCTACGGCCCTCAGGTATGTGCTATCCAGGCTTCACCCTTCGGAATACAAGACCATATGGATAACTGCGTGTTCGGGTTCCATCCTTGAGTTCTACCGCCTGATGATATCTGAACTACAGATGGGAGAAACCGGATGCAAGGCGGTGATGATAAGGAACATCCGGAAAGCGATCCGTGAAACCGTCCTTGAGAAGAAAATGAAAGTAGTGCTTGTAGTGGATGAGGCGTCACTGATCAGACTGGAGGTTTTTGCCGAGCTTCATACGATCACCCAGTTTGAACAGGATTCCAAGCCCTGGTTGCCTATAATCCTTGCAGGACGATCAAACCTGATAGACAAGCTGATGTATCAGACTTCCCGACCTCTAGCCTCACGAATAGTATCAAGAAGCCATATGGAGCAACTATCCAGACAGGAGATGGAACAATACCTGCTCCATCATCTGTCAATCACTGGTATAAAAACGAATCTTTTTGAGGATACAGCGATAACCGCCGTTCATCAAGGTTCGGGAGGATTACTCCGGAAGGCAAACCACCTAGCCAGAGGCGCTCTTGTAGCTGCGGCAAGGGATAAATCCATGATAGTAAACGCTGATCACGTACGTCTGGCTTCCACCGAAATTTTTTAATCCTCCCATTCCGAGCCGGGTTCCCCGGCTCGGAACCCATACAGTGACAAAATAGACCCGCTGTCCTAAATAATCAGAAAAAATCAGTCAGGTTAATGTGAAAAACAACAACACATCCTGGGGCCGTTATCAGAATGCCATGGAATACCTCCAGAAGTCATTGGCGATCAGACAGAAGATAGGTGATGCGCAGGGTCAGGGAGACACTCTTAACAACATAGGACAGATTTACACGTCCTGGGGTCAATATCAGAAGGCGCTGGAATTCCATGAGAAGTCATTAGCACTTGCACAAAAGGTAGGCAATGCCCATGGTGAGGGGGTCACGCTTAACAACATAGGTCAGGTTTACATGTATTGGGGCCATTATCAGAAGGCCTTGGAATACTCTGAGAAGTCATTGGAGATTAGACGTAGGGTAGGAGATGTGAATGGTGAGGGAGTCACGCTTAACAACATAGGCCAGGTTTACTATTCCTGGGGCCAGTATCAGAAAGCATTGGAATACTCAGAGGAGGCATTGGCGTTTAGGCGGAAGGTAGGCGATGCGCAGGGTGAGGCAGTCATGCTTAACAACATAGGTCAGGTTTACTATTCCTGGGGCCAGTATCAGAAAGCATTGGAATACTCAGAGAAGTCATTGGCGATTAAACAGAAGATAGGTGATGCGCGGGGTGAGGGAGTCGCGCTTAACAACATAGCATCAATTTACACATCCTGGGGTCAATATCAGAAGGCTCTGGAATTCTATGAGAAGTCATTGACGCTTGCACAAAAGATAGGCGATGCCCATGGTGAGGGGGTCACGCTTAACAACATAGCGGCGGTTTACAGCTCCTGGGGCCATTATTCGAAGGCGCTGGAATCATACGAGAAAGCTCTGAAAGCGCAAAAGAATATCGGTGTACCTTATGATGTCACCGAGAATTCTATTGGCAATTTATACCTTTCCATGGGAGACATCCAGCGAGCGGAACCCATCTTGAAGAAAGTTAAGCAAACAGTGTCTCTTGGATGTCTTGCGCTCGTAAAAGCCGACTTCAGTGAAAGCAAAAGCCAGTTTGAGCGCCTGTTGAATGGATCCTTAAAAAACCGTGACGCTAACGGTCTTTTTTTAGGCCACACCGGATTGGGGCTCTCGTATGAGGGGTTGAAGCAATACGACAAGGCTGCGGAACATTTCAAAGACGCCATTGATATGACCGAACAGATTCGATACAGCCTGACACCATCCCAAAGAGCCGATTTCTACGACGCCCAAATTTGGAACATCCCCAGGATGACTCCATACGAAGGCTTGGCGCGTGTCCTCTTGAAGAGCGGGAAGCATGAACAATCTTTCAAGGAATCAGAAGGGACAAAGGCCAGAATCTTTGCCGAATCCTTATCCGGGAGATTCCAGAATATCGTTCTCGATGTCCCAAAGAGTGTCCTGGACCAGGACGCAGACATAAACAACAGGCTGGCCGCATTTAGCCAAGGGCTTCAGAAGGCTTATGAGAAAGGTTTCAAGGATGCTATTGAATCGTTAGAGAGTCAGGTTAAGGATATACGATCCGAGAAAGAGCGACACATTGACAAGCTAAGAAAAGAATACCCGCTTTACGCCGCCACGAAATACCCCCAGCCCATGAACTTGGAGCACTCAGCCCTAAAAAACGATGAATGGATCCTTGAGTATGAGGTAACTGAAGCTGGTGTCTGCATATATCTGACTCACGGCAAGAAGATCGTCAAAGGTCTGTTCAAACCCATTTCAAGGAAGGATGTTGACGAATTGGTCCGCAAGTTCCGGGAGCCTGTGGAACTTCGTCCTGGGGATTCTCCCATACAGAAGTTCACCCATTTTGACTTTGCCTCCGGCAAGAAATTGTCTGACGTCCTGCTTGAAGACATATTGCCTGACCTGCCCAAGGACGCGCCTGTAATCATTATCCCTGATGGTTCCCTTGGCGTGGTTCCATTCGAGATGCTTGTTCTTAACAATAACGGTAAGATCGTAACAGATAAGGAAATCCCCCAGACTTCAGGGGCTGAATTCTTTGGGGACCGCAATCCGATTTCCTACTACCAGTCGGTGACAGCTCTCACATTGGCTCGCACACTAGGCAAGCGGAATAAAACAGGAGAAAAAACGTTTGCCATGGTGGATCCCGTTTTTACCCTTAACGATCCTCGTATTGCCAATTACCCCAAACAGGCGCAAGAAAAGCTCGCAACTACACTTCCCAAGAATCTCCTAGGGCCCATGAAGGAGCAGAATTCAATCACTTTTGAAAGGGTTCAACTTACATCTCATCTCGGAGAGTCGTTGAAGAATGCCGATCCTTCCCGCACTGACATCTATGAAGGGATGGACGCCAAAAAGTCCGTAATCGTTGGAAATGATCTGACTGCTTACCGCTCGGTAGTGTTTGCAACCCATGGATACTTTGGAAAAGACTTGCCCGGTATACTTGAGCCAGTACTAATATTGACGCTTCTGGATCAACCGGAGGGACAGGATGGTTTCCTGAGAATGAGTGAAGTCATGGGTTTGGACATCAATTGCGATATAGCTGCGTTGACAGCGTGTCAGAGTGGTCTTGGCAGGACCATCTCCGGTGAGGGTACGATGGGAATGGGCAGGGCGTTCCAGTACGCAGGGGCAAAATCCGTGCTGATGAGCCTATGGAGTGTTTCTGAAAGCGCTTCAGTAAATCTTGTGGAGAATTTCTTCAAACATTTGCGAGAAGGAAAGAACAAACGAGAATCACTGAAACTAGCCCAAGATGAAATACGCAACCAAGGTTATGACCATCCTTTCTTCTGGGCCCCGTTCATTTTAGTGGGGGAAGCGGAGTAATTATCCACGTGCAGAGGGCGTTGCTTTCTCTTTGCCCCCAAGGGGGCTAAAAGCTTGCCCCCTGAAGGAGGCAAGCGTAGTTGTTCCAGAACGTCGAGTTACAAATGCAGTTGTTCCTCACAAAGCTCTTTTTCTTCCTGTTATTTTAAATACTTGCGAATCATGTTCGCATCAAGACTTACTGTATCGACGCAGTAGCCTTTAGCCCAAAAATGATTACCCCAACTCACGTTCCGCGCCCCAAAGAGTGAGA
>CAITZA010000270.1 GCA_903896745.1 uncultured Desulfomonile sp.
AAGCTCAGAGGGAAGCCAAACAATGTGTTAAGTCGCGAACTGGAAAGCATTGCCGCATCCCTAGGGAGAGAGAAAGCTGATCGTGGTAAAGAGCCGACCTGGGTGAGCAGACTGATGCCTGGCAGGAATCCAGTTAGCATACCGAATCACCCTGGGGCATTAAAAAGGTTTACAGCAGGAAACATTTTAGACCAGTTGGAAGAAGATATCGATTTATTGGAAGAACACCTTGAAGGAGGCCAATAAATGAAAAAGAAACCTGAAGATTATCTAAAAGAACCTTACGCCAGGATTTTAATTCCTGAAGAGGACGGGACTTTTTCTGCCGAGATTTTAGAATTTCCGGGTTGTTTTGCTGAAGGGCAAACGGCAAATGAAGCAATCGCAAACCTGGAGAGCGCTGCAATGTCCTGGACCGAAGCCGTCCTGGACCAGGGCCACGAGGTCCCGGAACCATCCATAAGTCAGGGCTACGGAGGGAAAATTGCTCTGAGATTGCCAAGAAGTATTCATCGGCGTGCGGTCGAACTCGCAGCTAGAGATAATACCAGCTTGAATCAGTTTATTCTGTCTGCCGTTGCCGCAAGAATTGGAGCAGAAGATTTATTGAGCGCTCTAGTTAAGAAGCTGGAAAAGAAGCTTGCCGGCACAACAACTAACATATCTTCCAGGATCACCGTTGGAGTTCCAACAAATAGGGAATCCCTTCCGGATTTGAAATTAAACGATTTGGTGTTTCAAGATCTTAATTCCCTATCAGTGGATGCGGCTACCATTAATCATGAAAAACAACTAGTTGCGCATAAAAACAGGCTCGGGAAAAGAAGAAAATCAACCAGATAAGGGTGCTGCAGCCGTGCATATATCTTCTGCAGATTTGCCATTTAGTTCACTCGGCTTGACGACCGTAACTTCTGCTGTTTTATCAACTGCACACGTCAGTCACAGGCTGATAGCCAGTGTCTTAGTGCGGCCTGCAGTGGCCGCCAAAGGATTCGTAAACGCGCCATGTTATAGCGGGATGCCGCCGTTCGGCGCACGCGTCAATTCCCATCTGTCAGATTTGAGCCAGATAATCATCGATAGACGACGAGAAGATGTCGTTTCCCATCGGAAAAGATTCATCGGTGAGCGAGACTATTAGTGACCTGTGTATATCAAACCTGTTGAAGACCTGTCTAAATCGGAGGAGATTCGAACCCATGGATATTGTGGGAGTCCTGGTGAGTTTTACCTCGACCGCCATGAGCCTGTTGAACGATTCCTCAATGAGTATATCAACTTCCAGGCCGTTATTGGTTTTCAGGAAATAAATATCCGGCCTCAGACCCCTATTATGAAAATGCTTCACAGTTTCCTGAATGCAGAAATTCTCGAAGAGTGGGCCGGCCATGGGGCCATTCAGTAAATGATCCTGATCCCTGATTCCTGTAAGATAGCAAACCAGGCCAATGTCAAGAAAATACACCTTGGGAGATTTGACAACCCTCTTCCCCAGGTTGGAATGGTATGGCGGTAACAGGAAAATTATGCCGCTGGCTTCCAGGATCGAGATCCAGTTCTTTATCGTTGGAACAGATACGCCAAGTTCGTTGGCAAAATGTGTCATGTTCAGTAGTTGGGAACAACGTCCAGCCAAAAGACGCATGAATCTTTGAAAGTCCCGGATATCCCCGACCTGGGCCAGAGTCCTGACATCGCGTTCGAGGTATGTCTGCATATAGGCCCCAAACCACCTTTTGGGATCGATCCCCGGGGTAACGGTCAGTTCAGGATAAGATCCTCGCAACGCCGCATCTGTAAAAGCTGACAAGGTCTCCGGGAGAGGAAGGCAGGTCCGTTTTTCCGAGTGAGATAACGGTAGCAGTTCCAGTACGGCAATCCTTCCCGCCAGTGAGTCGCTTAGACCTTTCATACGAGGAAACTGTTGCGACCCCGTGAACACAAAAATACCTTTCCTGTCTCTCTGGCCATCAATTTCGATTTTTATGTACGACATAAGATGGGGCGACCACTGGATTTCATCCAGTATGACAGGAAGGTCCAAGGTAGACAGAAAAAGACGAGGATCAGAAAGAGCCCGTTCCCGTGTTACAGGATCGTCCAGGGTAATGTACCGATAGCCCGGCAACGTATGAGTGAGTAAAGTCGATTTTCCCGACTGCCGTGGCCCTGTGACAACAACACTGGGGAAACTTTCCAGACATTTGAAAAGCGCCGCTTCTATCTGACGAGAAATGTATTTCATAACTCAAGAATAATACGGAACATATTCCTATGCAATACATATTTAATATGACAGATCATAATTGTATCCTGCGGTGGCCTGTGGCCGCCGCCCGTGAAACACCGAAACGTCGGCGCAGGCGGCAGGAGGCAGGGCGCAGGAAGTTGGGGGATTACGATGCCGTGACATTCGAGTAGGTCGGGGCGCCCCACATGTCGGGAAATGATACGTATCGTAGGGCGGATCGTGTCCGCCGTCTTGGTCGTACCGAGGAGTTCTCGGTATAGGAGACGGTTGGTGGTATATCCGTGTCGGGCACGGCCCGACCTACAAGACAGCAGCTACCATGTTCGGGGAATGCCACGTATCGTAGGG
>CAITZA010000271.1 GCA_903896745.1 uncultured Desulfomonile sp.
AAACATTTCCAGAAGCTTCTGGTTAAACTGGACAATGAATCCGGATCTGTCGTGAATCAGAAGCGCATCCTGAACGGAGTTAAGAATCACGCTCATAGCCTCTACCGACTGTTGGTAGGCCCCGGTAACGCTTGCGCCCTGAATCGCCTCACGCCCAAACCCAACGTACCCGTTTATCGGGGGAGAAAAGTTCTTGACAACCTGACCCTCGATGGCGACCCATTCCCCTGAACTGCTCAAACCATGGTTTGATAGTTTGACACAAGCGCCATCGGGTTTTCCTTCCAACTCCCTGTAAATGTGTGACAATCTGGCCAGTTCCTGCGGAGGGTATATTTCAGTCGCAGATTTTCCGATCACATTCTCCCGTTTAAACCCCGAACGCTCGAAGAACGTCTGGTTTCCATACGTAAATGTCCCATTAAAATCCCAGACCGTCACGAATCCATTTAAACTGTCCAATACAGATGCTAAAAATTCACATCTCTTTTCGGAAGAATCAAGCAATTGTTCGAGTTCGATGACTCGATTTCGAAGCGTCGCAATTTCCTGAAGCGGATCCTGCGGAGTTGATTCAATGTCTGTCATGCGTTACAACCTGTTCCAGATAAGTCATTGCAGTATGATACGGAGACGTGCATTAGTCTAGTATTCAACGTCGATCTTGATTTCCATTCCAAATACCGGATCGATGGATTTCCCGGGTTTGGCGCCAAAACTATTGGCAGAATCGGGATTCTTCCAGTTTGCGACTGACCTGTCAATACATGCATAACTGAACCAGCCGCCAGGTTTCCATACGCCAAACGTCGCGTTGAGAGTGTACTTTTCCATGAGTTTCCAGCCAAAGCCCCAATCAAATTCGTAACCTAGGCTGCTGTCAGGAATTGATGGTGAAGGATTCGTATGATTATCCGTTTCCAGAAACTGAACCCTGCCAGTAAAACGCGAAGGAGTTGGCGCCGTGTTGGACACCCACTCCGGTCTTATGTAGCCCTGGCCATAAGCATGAGAAGTACGGTTCGCCGTAAAAGCCGTTGCGAAAACATTGAGGTTGGCTGCCACAGCATAGTCGAGTCTCATTCCGAGTATGTTGGCGTCCGTCATGTAACCGTGACGGCTATCAGGAGTGATTGAATTGTTCCCAGACCCGTAAGTGTATGACAGAAGTAGGCTGTAGTTCCGAAACATGGTCACGTTCGATAGACCGGTAGCCACATTTAGTGCAGGGTAACTTTGCCTGTCGATACGAACGCCATGTCTCCTGTCAAAACCGGGAATCAGGGACCAGAGAAGACTGAGTTTGGCCGGTCCGACGCAGGCCCCCGTTTCAATCGCGCCTCGCCAGTGTTCTACATAACTGGGAGCAAATCGACTCCTGGTTTCCGATATTCCCGAAGCGCTGGCAAGCCACCTCTGACGTGTAGTGATTTCATAACCCCAGGCGGCCTCAGCGTTCAAAAAAAACCTTCCATTGAAGTACTTGAAGTAAATGGCGCCATCTGTAACGACCGTGTCAGTAGGAATCACTGCATATCGTCCGGAAATAAGGCTGGGGTCAGCGCTGTCAGTCCCCTGATAGGTAGCGGATTCAGGGCCGGTATGAAATTTCCACACCCGTCCACCTAATCCGGCGGAGATTGGGCCGGACTCGTAAGTCATACCCCCTCCCATGTCATATTGTCGAATAGCGTTTTTGTCAGAGAGGGTAAAATATGACGGGCTTCCCAGAATCCAGGGAGCCGCCATCAAACCCACCCTGAACGGACCATAGCTCGTCATGACCAAAAGCCCGACGCCGTCGGCGTTGTCATTACCGTCAAAAATCAGACCCGTTCCAAAAGGCCCCGGTCTCTTGCCAAACACCACTATTCCCCAGGGAGTTTGCAATGAAGCCCATAAGGTTTCCCAGTAGCCCGGGGAGAAAGATCTCAAAACCCCCGGCGACATGCCTTCAGGGTATTCGGACCTGACCATGGTTCCTCGACTGGCCGTCGCGTAAGGCGTTTCCCATGATCCGATCCTGTAAGAACCTCTTATTCGGAGAGCTTCGTTTAGCCTTATTTCGGGATAAATGGTCATGTAGAAAGTTGCCAGCGCAAGATCCGAGCCTGATGATATTTCCCCATAGTCTGAAGATGTAGGCGCAGATGACCTGTTTGCAAACATCCATCCGGTTGTATTTGTCGGCACGGACTGCATTTCATGGCCCAGCCAGCCGTTCATTGAGGCCGCGCTTCCTATCGCTCCACCATATGCGTCGGTCCCTGTACCCGCTCCACTAGCGTCAGTGTCAAAAGGACCAAAAAATCCATTAGAACCAAGTTGTGAGAATGATGCGTATTTCCATGTCAGAATGCCATTCATGGAAAATTCCCACCCAAAAGCGTTGCCTGACATTCCTGAACACAGAATCAGGAACAGGCAAAACATCACCCTTCGAGATCTCGATTGATTCATGGGGCTTCCCCGCTTAAAATAAGGAATTGTTGGAACCGGTTAAAGATGTACAATCTACGGACACATTGGCGCCCATGTCTTAGGGTTCCCCCGCAAGGCTTTCACAACTTACTGTGGAGAAAATTGAATCAAAAAGTTCGGGGCCTCGGGGACCAATAAATACACTAGTGATATCAAAACCATCAGGTGGATTGACCGGTTCTTTACCCCCCACAACGATACTATTTATGCTGTTGAAGTCAGAACCATATTTATCATAGGCCAAATGGGAAAAACAACCAAATTATCGCAAAAGCGGTTGTCAACGAGCCAGTTAAGCGACTAACAGGAAAATGTGTGAGACAAGGCTCAGACAAAGAAAGCGCAACGAAAAACTGGTCATCCGCAAGGTTTTACGGGGACAGTCAACAAACACTACGGATGACCGGGCTGATCAGGATGGACAGGTCAAAGTTCTAAACGGTGTAATCATTTGCCCAGGAGTTCGAGGCATTTCTTGCACACATTGTCAACATTGAAGCCAAATTTGTCCATAGCTTCAGAACCAGGGGCGGATGCGCCAAATCTGTCAATTGATATGCTGATACCGTCAGACCCAACCCATTTGGCCCAACCCATGGATGAAGCGGCTTCGATGGACACCCTTGCCTTTAAATAAGGCGGCAAGACATGCTCCTGATAATCTTTCGGCTGCTCCATGAACAATTCCCACGATGGCATCGAAATTACCCGGGCGCGAATCTCATGGTCTTCGGCCAGTTTTTTCTGGGCTTTGAGGGCAAGTGACACTTCCGAGCCAGTGGCGATGATGGCGATTTCCGGATCCATTGTGTCGGAAACAATATAGGCGCCAGAGCCAAGTCCGCAGGCCGAACAACAGGAACCCGTTTCAATAACTGGCAGGTTTTGTCTTGTCAGAACGAGCGCAACCGGGCGTTTCCCTGACAATGCCTGTTTCCACGCCTCAGCGGTTTCATTTGCGTCAGCCGGTCTGATAACGGTCAGGTTCGGTATCGCCCGTAAAGAAGCCAATTGTTCGACTGGCTGGTGAGTTGGGCCATCTTCACCGACGGCTACACTGTCGTGAGTAAAAACAAAAATGGAGTGTACGTTCATCAATGCAGACAGTCTTATCGCAGGTCTCATATAATCGCTAAAAATGAGGAATGTGGCCCCATAGGGAATGATACCGCCATGGAGGGCCATACCATTAACTATTGCGCCCATGGCGAATTCTCTTACACCAAAATGTATGTTTCTTCCCAGAGCATTGTCTGCGGTCTGGGCCGGATCTCCTGAAATCATGGTTTTTGTGGAGGGGGCAAGGTCAGCAGAGCCTCCAACAAGATTTGGGATTTTTTTTGCAAGGGCGTTCAGAATCTTCCCGGACGATACCCGAGTAGCTTCAGCTTTGTCACCGGCATTGAACACAGGTGTTTCGGAATCCCATCCCACTGGGAGGTCTCCGTTCATTTGAGTCATAAACTGTTCAAATTCAGCAGAGAATCTTGAGCGATATTCTTCCAGCAGGAAATTCCAGTCGCCTTCCAGTTTTTGTCCTGTATCTGCAAGTTTGCTGAATTTTTCCAGGACCGGCTCAGGCACATGAAAACAGGGGCCCCCCGGCCAGCAGAAAGTCTGTTTTGTCTTGTCCAGAGCGTCTTGTCCGAGTGGTTCACCATGAGCGGAAGCGCTCCCCTGTTTGGGGCTTCCAAAACCTATTTCCGTTTTTACCATGATGAGGGAAGGGCGGTCCTTTTCAAGCTGGGCCTGACGGATTGCCTTTTCGATCGCCACTACGTCGTTGCCGTCGAAAACTATTGAGACATGCCAGCCGTAGGCTTTGAAACGAGCTTCAACGTCCTCTGTGAACGTTATTGATGTATCGCCCTCGATTGATATGTGATTATCATCATAAAGATAAATAATTTTGCCGAGCTTGAGGTGTCCGGCTAGCGAAGCGGCTTCGGATGAGATGCCTTCCATTAGATCGCCGTCTGACACTATGGCGTAAGTATAGTGATCCTGAACAGGGAAGTCAGGCTTGTTGAAATGCGCTGCCAGGAATCGTTCCGCCATGGCCATTCCAACTCCCATGGCAAATCCCTGTCCAAGCGGTCCTGTGGTGGATTCGACACCGGGGGTCACCCCGTATTCGGGATGTCCGGGCGTTTTGCTCTCCCACTGTCTGAATCTTTGTATGTCTTCGATACTCAGGTCGAATCCGGAAAGATGTAATAAAGAATACAAAAGAGCTGAACCGTGGCCTGCCGACAGGATGAAACGATCACGATTAGGCCATTTGGGGTTTTTGGGGTTAAAACGCAAGAAACGCGACCACAATACATACGCCATGGTGGCCGCTCCCAAAGGTAACCCGGGATGCCCGGAATTGGCCTGCTGAATCATGTCGGCCGATAGCATTCGTAAGGTATTGATACATAGTTCATCCAACGATTTTGTCACTTCTGCCACTGTAAAGCTCCTCATGTTTCGATATTACACATATTTTCAAACCAGACGCCTCAGTAGTTGCTCGACCGACTGAAGAAAACCCGAAGTCTTACCCAGAATGAACGCGCAGGATCATCGGAAAATAAATTTGAGACCCTTATCCGGAAGGATTAGAGTCTCTCATCTTTTTACACAGTCTGATTAGTCAGCTTCTATTATTAACACAGGATGGCGCCGGTTGTTAACGCATCAATTGCAAAAAAATCTTTTCTATTGCCGATTTAACAACTCAACTGTTCTGGAAATGTCAGTTGATGGGAGTTCGCATTGATGGTTTCTGCAAACATAAACCGTTGTCTTGTTTATTAAACCTGAATAATTTTTTGTATAAGGCGCAATATCCTCCAATTCCATGCTTTCTTGCCCGGAAGGCTTGAAAATAATCACTTTGTTGGGAATGAAAGGTTTTTGAATTGCATGTTTCATTTCCCGGAGGTTCCCGGAATTCCCGTCCGACACGATTACTATTTCCGAAGAGGGGCCCGTTGCGAAATCCACTGCCATAAGGAGTTGGGTATATGCTGACGGGAATTTGCTGACAATTCCAGAGAACGCTTTAAGTGTCCTGTCGGCTTTTTGTTCGAGATTGGCGTTAGCCGTTAAACGGGCGAGTCGAAACAGATTGAGAGCCGCTACTGAATTGCCTGAGGGAGTCGCCCCGTCATAAAGCTCCTTTTTCCGCAACAGTGTTTCTTCGGAATCACTGGCGGTAAAATAAAATCCTCCGGCAGTTTCATCCCAGAACCGGTCAAGAAAGTCCTTATTCAGCTCAAGAGCCGTTTTCAGATAGCTGATTTCAAATGTCGCCTCATACAGTTCAATCAGGCCCCATATCAGAAACGCATAATCATCAACGTGGGCTACAAGTCCTGCTTCACCGTCACGATACCTGTGCAGCAACCTACCTTCACCGTCCCTCATCCGCGTGACGATAAAATTAACTGCGCGCCTGGCGGCTTCAGCGTACTTGCTATCCCCAAAAGCCTGCGAAGCCTTGGCCAATGCGGCTATCATCAATCCATTCCAATCTGCCAGAATTTTGTCGTCCTTATAAGGATGCGGCCTCTTCTCACGCTCCCAAAAGAGCTTCCTCCGTATATCTTCAACCGTTGTAAGAAGTTGTTCTACGGTCATTCCCAATTCGGATGCGCTTTGCTCAACGGTTCTGTCCAGGTGGAGAATGTTCTCGCGGGTCAGGCGACCGGTCGATTCTTCCCTGAAGTTTCCATCAGGCTTTATGTTGAATATTTTGCACGCTATCCTGGCTTCGCCTGCAGTCAAGATTCTCAGGATTTCATTCAGTGACCAAACATAGAATTTTCCTTCAACCCCTTCGCTATCAGCGTCTTCAGCGGAATAAAATGCCCCTTCCGTGGAGGTCATGTCTCTCAACACATACTCGAAAATCTCTTCAACAGTTCTTCGGTATTCCGGTATTCCGGTCATCTGGTATGTTTCGGTGTAAGCCATTGCAATCATGGCCTGGTCATAAAGCATTTTTTCGAAATGAGGGACTAGCCAGTCTCCGTCGGTAGAATACCTGTGAAAACCAAACCCGACATGATCGTATATACCGCCCAATCGCATCTGGTTGAGAGTTTTCTCAACCATGTTTAAAGAGGTTTTGTCAGAAGCCCTTCGCGCATGACGTAAAAGGAATAACAAATTGTGCGGAGTTGGGAACTTGGGGGCCTGGCTGAAACCACCCCTTTCGGAGTCAAAACGCTGAGACAACTGCTGATACGCGTTTGTCAACTCATTTAGCCCCAATGCATCGCCCGGAGCGTCGTCCGGCATTTGCTTCAAGGCGTAAATCACCTTTTGCGAGGCCTCAATCACCTGTTCCCTGCTTGTTGACCAAAGCTGTTTTATGCGCTGAGCCAGATCAACCATACCCAGGCGCCCATATCCCGATTCCCGGGGGAAATAGGTTCCAGCAAAAAACGGTCTCTTGTCCGGAGTCATGACGACGTTTAATGGCCAACCTCCGCCACCAGTCATCATTTGACATACCGTCATGTAAATATGATCAATGTCCGGTCGTTCCTCCCTGTCAACCTTAATGGAGACAAAGGTTTCGTTCATGAAACGCGCAACATCGGGATCCTCGAACGATTCGCGCTCCATCACGTGACACCAGTGACAGGTTGAATACCCTATGGAAAGGAAGACGGGTTTGTCCTCGGATTTTGCCTTGGCAAAAGCATCATCGCACCATGGGTACCAATCGACAGGATTGTAGGCGTGTTGAAAAAGGTACGGGCTCTTCTCGGTGATCAGCCTGTTAGGAGCTGGTTTCCCGTCCGAACGAGCATTATCTGGAACTCTGTCATTCATGTTAACGTTTCCTCAGGCGACCTACTGGAACCTTTGCTTCCCAGTCATAAATCGGATTTGCGAGTGTCCACCATCCCTCCTGCAATCTGGAGGATAGTTCCATCCTGTACACAAACTTTATACTCTTGTAAGCCAACAGGTATGGGGTAATTAACCGGACTGGAGCGCCCCTATCGTGCGAAAGCGGCTTTCCGTCAATATCCAGAGCCAGGAGAAACTCCTGTCCAGGATCCAGAAGTTCAGACATCCTGACACTTTCGATATACCATGATTGACCGCCCGGAGCAGAACCAGTCTGTCCCAGGGAATGAAAGACGGCATACTGGGCCTCATCTTTCACCTTTGTCAATTTCAAAAGCTCAGTTATTTTTATTCCACCCCATGTGACTTCAGGTATAGTCCAGCCCTCAACACAGTGAAAATCGCTGGTCTGGGTCGTGCGGGGCAAAGCTCGAAGCTCCTCGTAGGTGAGCGACACAGGGGAATCCACCAGACCATCCAGAATGAATTTGTACAACTCAGCTTTCTGGTTTGCTCTATTTGTGACAATACCGGTTGAGGGATCGAATGAAAAAGTATCCAATTCAATAGTCCTTGTAGGGAACCTTTTGCTCGATCCCCAAGTTCCAAGTAAAGGGGCTACCGGTCCCAGAGAAGCTATCCTGAAAAGTCTTTTTAAAAGCTCAAGCCTCGATTTTTTCATGTTGTTTCTCCTCGGTATTAATCTGGTAAGTGATCCGGTAAATAGCAAGCTCATAAATCATTTTTAATTGATGGGCGTAAAAACAGACCCATCGGCGTCATGTTCAACTGTAACTTCAGATTCAAGTAGAGGTGATAAAGATTTTTAAAAAGATTGACAACACCGCCGGTCATTGGTATGAGTATATTCATATATTAGTATATGCGAGGGCCCGTTGACTAGCCTGATAAATGATTTCAAACGAGCAGAGGATATAGCAGCCGTCATAAAAGCGGTAGGACATCCCTTACGTCTAAGGATTCTGGCTATACTGAACAGTGGAGACTACAGGGTTAATGATCTTGTGGACAGGCTTGGGGTTTCTCAGGCCAGGGTATCTCATCACCTTAATATACTTCGAATGAAGGGGGTTGTCAGCATAACACGCGAGGGCTCGTCTTCACGATATGCCTTGTGTAACTGTAATATCAGGACATTAATGACCAACATTGAATCTGGGGATTGCGCTGGGTTGCCCGATTCATAAAGGGACGGATATTCCACCGTCTTTTCGGATTTTCCAGAAGTGAAGACCCGTCAGGATGAGCAAAGTAGCCGGTAAGATAACCACATGCCACGAATAAAGTCGAGCAAGCGCGACATTAAAGTCTGAGGCCGGCCCAAAGATTACTGAAGCCATGGTATGACCCACCAAGGGAATGATCTCTACAACATTTCTGGCAATCGTCCAGGCCCATAGGGCCCTGTCATCCCAAATCAGCAGGTAGCCAGTAAAATCAACAAGTAATGTTAAAACCAGACACACAGACCCAATAACCCAGTTAAATTGTCTGGGATCACTATACGAGCCAGTCCAGAATACACGCATCATGTGAAAAAGAACAGCGAAAACCATTGCTTGGCCCGCCCAGTAATGAATGTTCCTTATTACCCATCCGTACGGGTATATATGAGTTATTTTCTGAATCGAAGCATAAGCGTTCAGGACAGAAGGTTGATAGTGAAGCATCAGCAGGAATCCGCTTAGAGCTTCTATGATAAACAGGAAAAATGCTATTCCCCCAAAACAGAATGTAAAAGAGAATTTTGCGGATTGTTCGGGGATTAACCTGGGATGTAGGTGAAGAAGAAAGGATTTAGCGGAGCCTTTTCCCATAACTTTACTTGGCTGAAGGTAAAATCCTGTATACGTTTTTCTCGTCCAGACTTAAACGAAAAGAAGTAATAGGTCTGTTTGCGGGCCCTTTTTTTACCTGACCTTTTATGTCAAACGCGCTGTTGTGACAGGGACATTCAAATACCTTTTTCTCAGAGTTCCAGTTATACCTGCAACCCAAGTGCGGACATTTGTCATCATATACGGCAACATCGCTTTTTTCATCTTCCCTGACAAGCCAAACGCCAGCCTGAACGTAATAAAAGGGAGCCCCCGCCTGTAACTGATCAATGGCTGACTTCGGGATGAATTTAGACGGGGCCTTATCCCCTGAAAAGGCGGCAAATTTCGCGACAGCCCATGAAAGCAGTCCGGAAAGTAGCACTGTGATCAGCGAAAGAATAATCTTTATGAAAGAACGCTTACCCATGATGTTAAGCTCCCTGATAGCCTTAGTCTTCCATAAAAAAGGGAGTTAAGGTCCGGAAGGCCGGACTGTTGGAAGTTATTACGGCGTCAGGAACGTATTCCAAACGCCGCAAAAAAATTTCGGTATTTGTTAACAGCCCACAGTGGGTGGCTTGGGTTTGGCTGCGGCTTTCATGGCAGCTTCAGCTTCCGCCTTGGTTTTGAACGGACCCTTTACAACCGACTTCTCGTCAGCAGGTTTCTTGTCTACTACAGCCATTTTACCGGCCGCTTCCTTGACAACATAAAATTCGTCAGCGGCAAACGCTGTGGTAGCCATAGCAAAAGCAACCAGAGAAACCATAACCACAAGCACGCGAACCAACTTTTTCATCAACAACCTCCTTTAGTTTAATTATGCTATTTCTAGCACGTAAAGAGCCTTGAATAAATCTATTTGTCATACGGCGCCCATTTTTCGCCTAGTTTTGCCAAAACGAAAGCGCACAGGGCCATGACGAGGATAGCGAGAGCCATCGCGTCGCGGGACGTTCCAAAATACTGCCAGAGAGTTATTCTTCCAATGTCAGAGCTTTTGTAAAACCATCCCCATATCGGCCATCCAAAGGCAAAGACCCAGATGCCGACTACCATACCCAAGAGAAACACAATACTGTCAATTTTTCCGGAGGCTGCGCCAACTATGGCGGTTCCCGGACAATAACCGCCAATTACAAAACCGAGTCCAAAAATTACTCCACCTACGAGCTGAGGCCAGAAATAACTCTTCATCAGACTTTCTTCCACCAGAACGCTATAATCGAAAAGTCCTGCATAGCTCAGCGCTATCAGTCCGATCATAGCCGTTACAAGGGCGGAAAACATGACCCTCAACACCCTCATGTCCCGGAAGTAAAAGATGCTGGTGAGATTGCGCGAATCCCCGAAACCGGCCTTTTCAAGGACAAATCCAAACATGAGACCGATAGGAAAGGCTAGCCAAAGGCTGGTTTCATACGAAATAGCGCCTGTATATAATAGGGGGCCCATTATGACCACTCCTTTCTGACAAAGTAAGCGGCTCCAAAAGCCGCCGCAAAGACGGCCATCATGAAAACCCAACTACCGACCACCATTGTGGCCCCACCGCTCAACGCCTGACCGCTAGTGCATCCCATGGCAAACCTGGTGCCGACTCCGGCGATTATTCCGCCAAAAAACGCCATGAACAGCCTTAAACCGACCCCTGCTGTGGGGCCCTTTCCCACTACAACCGAAAAACGTTTGGATAAAAGAACCGAGATGAGTCCTCCCAAAAAGACTCCCACCACTTCAATAACCGTCCAGTCAACAAATGGGTGATCGGCGCCCTCCCTGTAAAACTCCTTGAAATAGGCCTGTTTTTCGATGGCCTCAGGGGATACGTTGTGAGCTGCAACGGCGGCTGTGCGGGCTATTGCGCCTGATGCGCCCAAACCAGTCCCCATGACGTAAAAAGTAAATGTTAAAACCAATCCCAGCGCAATTCCTGCGACATAAGGGTTCCAATAGCCTTTGGCGTAATCCATGTTGTTCATAGGCTCTCTCTTCTGTCTCACCTGGAATATGAATAATTTGGCGTGGTCACTTGGTATTACTTGCAGCCGGCGCCATTCCTTTAAGGTAAACATCAGAAACCTTTTCCGGAACCCCAAGTTTTGCGACTTTGACCTGATCAGAAACAATGTCATGCCAAAGAATGGGGGCCGGATCATTAACCGGAAGGTCTTGAGGACACACCACAAGCATTTTGTTGGTTATCTGGAATATTCCGACCACAAGAACCGCTATCACCGATAGGATGATCGTGGCAATCATTGCAGCGGATATTAAGCGGCCGCGTTTTTCGGCAAGGTTGTTGCTGGAATGATTCTTTTCAGCCCCGTTTTTGATAACAGGGCCTTCCTCATTTTGGACCTGTGATTCATTCTTTAACTGTTTGTCCATCTAGAAACTCCATTTTATAGACCACTTCCTCGACGAAGAAAATGGCGGCCATAATTGCGCTCATAAGAGCTGCGCCGGCCTTTTTTTCTATGGCCTTATCTCTCAAATTATCAAGCCAATCAAGATGATCCCTGCAAAAAGTGACTATTTCATTTGCCGGTCTGTTTTCCAGCAGGAACCCCAGGAACTCGAACAGGGTGGACAGACTATCAGGCGTCAACCCATGTCTGTGATCCAAAGTCATTCCAAAAGAAGACAGGACTTTTTCCATGTGCGCAGCGGAGTCTCCGTAGCTAAGTCCGGTTACACCCTTCAGTGGGTGATTATTTCTGGTGGTCCACGGCTTATATACGGATTCTTCAAGGCTGAGGGTGTTATCTCCCTGTGCCAGCAAATCAATGTCTGCAAACCACAGGTTCATAAACTCAGCAAGTTCCGGATTCGCTTCGCACGTGTTCAGGCTCTTGGATCTGTCGCAGTAATCCAGAATTCGACCGGCCTGTTCAGAGGACAACTCTCCCGGGCTCCCAAACATGTCGGCGAGCAAATAGGCCATGTCCACTAAATCCATCGTGGAAGCCTCAGGCAACAAATCTTGAGGTTCTGAAAAGTTGCCCTTCCAAGCGCCTGTTTGGTTTTTCATCGGGTTCCATTTCTTGTAAAATTGGCCTAAGCCAATGATCCGACCGTTATGACGAGACTTGCAGCCTAAATGATTTGAGGAGGCGACGCCGAAAAAATAATGAGAGCCCTGAGACTCATACCGCCCATCAATACTAGCAAGTCAGACCCTATGACGAGGCTCTTTGGCATTTCTCCATATTCATAGTATTCCACGATACTCAGGATAAACGGGATTAGTATTCCCAATAATACTACCAATACCCAGAAATAAGGACTAAGCACACCCGATATCAGCATGTTGGCCGAAATTGCGGCCTCGGTTGAACGTGTCAGGGACATGAAAACCAGTAACATCAGAACTAGCGCCTCAATGGCTAGAAATATTACGTGACCCAGAGCGAAGTTGGAGAGAGTCTTGATTGTGCTGGCGTCAATAATAGCGGCGACTATCATGGCGGCAGCCAATCCCGTCGAGATGGCGGACGCAAGGAACAACACAGGCATAACAGGCGTGTTCCAGAATGGAACCCCATTGACAACCGCTATCAGAACGCCGGTATAGGTGGCGGTGGCTACAGCCAGGGCGCTTCCCACGTACTCGATGATGCGTATGTATTTCCGGGCAATTTTTCCTACGAAGGTTATTTCATTTAGCGCAGCCGCATACAGCAAGGCAACAGGAATGAACCCGGACAGAATTATGACTCCCCACGCGATCATGCTGCTAAGATTTTTCGCAAGATATATCTGACGCCACGGTTCCCACAAACCCGCTTCGAGGTCCAAAACCAGGCAGATGGTTCCTATTGTTACAAGAGGCCCGGAGACCAGTGATCCGGCCCTGGCAAGTGATTTTGACCAGTCCGGCGCTAACAGATCGCAATATACTGCGGCCAAAAAAGCGCCAGAACCCGATCCAGCCAGGAACAAGTAAACTACAATCAACCATCCCCACGCGCTTTCTGGCATGATCAGCTCCTTTTGTAGTAAATATGAGGAAGTGTCCCAAGATCTTTTCTCAAAGGTTCCGCTCCGCTTTCGGCAATGAACCTCGATATCTCACTGTTAGGGTCATCCAGGTCACCAAAAATACGAACCTGTGTAGGACATGTAGTCACACAGGCGGGAGTTCCACCCTCCCGAACCATCTCAATACACAACCTGCACTTGACCACTATCCCCGCTTTGTGAAGAATGATCCTCATCTTGTAAGGACATGCTTCCATGCAATACTTGCATCCGACGCATGTCTTCTTGTTTACCAGCACAACGCCCTCAGGCGTTGTATAAGTCGCGCCCGTCGGGCAGACCCTCTCACATGGCGCATTGCCGCAATGATTGCATTGCAGGGGAACGTATTCCTTGTCATAAGAAGGATACTTGCCTCGTTCCTTGTCCTTTATCCAGTTAAAGGTTTCGGTAAATTCCAGACCATTCTGATTTTGGCAGGCAACCCTGCACGAATGGCATCCAATGCACTTGGTCGCGTCTATCGCAATTCCGAATCGTGGCATTTCCAGCTCCCGTCAAGATGATCCATAAGTTTTCAAGGCCTTGATAACATTAATAATGAAGCTTATGGCATCCTTAGGCTAAGATTGGGTCTTCTCAACCCGCACAATGATTTCATTTGCCATTACGTGCCCTAAAACAGGATCGAAATATGTAGGCAGAAAATCATTGTAAGAGGTTCCAAATCCAAAAGCTTTTTCCAGGTTTTTGGCAAATACGCCGTAGCCACTAGGAAGGAACACGCAGTCCCTGTGAATGCCCTCTGTGACCTTGGCTCTGGCCCTGCCTTTACCTACTGATGAACTGATGGTCATACATTCCCCGTCCTTGATGCCAAGCGCTTTCGCTCTTTCGGGATGGATCCAGACACGGGCGATGTCATTCAATGTTGTAATTTCCTTAAGGTATTTCTGGTTAATAGACCGGGCGTGCGTCAGATGCGCCTGTTTGCCGTGTATCAATCTGAATTCATAGGGGTCTTTCGAGTTAGGGCTTACAAGAGGCTCTTCCCAAACGGGAACGGCTGGCAGATTCAAATCCTGCAGAATGGAAGAAGCAATTTCAAGTTTACCACTAGGCGTAGAGAATTTTGGTTCTCCGGGTTTCCATTCCCCGCCCAAATCAATAACACCTTCCTTTTTCATTTTTTCCAGAGATATATTCAGCGGAGCTAAGGCAGCCCTGTTGTATTCTTCGAGAGTAAAACCAAAATACTCACCGACGCCACAGTGGGGAGCGAGCTCTGTTAGTATCTGAACCATGGGTTTGGTGTCATAAAGAGGTTTGATGACCGCCTGCCTTATAGCCACCTGCTTGGACGTATAACAATGATTGGTGTGGACGACATCGTCGCGCTCAAGATAATAGGATTCCGGTAAAATATAGTGAGCTAGTGAAGCCGTCTCAGAAAGAACATAGTCAAAACTGACGAGAAGGTCCAGTTTTCGGTAGCCTTCAATCATTCTCGCCGGATTTGGGCACGTCCTTAAAGGATTGTTATGATAGACAAAGCCGGCCTTTAGTTTTCCAGCCAGGGCAAGTTCGGGGATTGCCTGGGTAATTCCCAAACCAACCGGTGTTATGGGGTATTTGTCAGGGTCTCCACTTCCGTCAGACATTGGCATGTCCAGCTCCGGAACGCCTGGATATTTTTCAGGGGCCAATTTCCCAAGTTTGACCTTCGGGGCGTTGAACATTCCACCCTTCTGGTTGTAGCTACCTAGCAACCCATTTATGCATCCAGCCGCACGAACAAGCTGAAGGCTGTTTTTATACTGAGTTCCCATCGCTCCATGGTAGCCACGGTGTATTATCGAACTCGGCGCCGCTTCAGCCATATCATGGGCAAGCTTCACTATTACCTTTTCAGGAATGGTCGTTTTTTCCGAAGCCCATTTGGGCGTATAATAGTCTATCTTGGATGCCCATTCATCAAATCCCACAGAATACTTTTCTATGAAATCCTTCTGATAAATGTTCTCCTTGATCATGACATTAGCTAGCGCCAGCAGGAGAGCCAGGTCTGTTCCAGGTTTGATTTGAATCCATTGATGACCGATCGCGGCCATTTCGCTGAATCTCGGATCGACAACAACATATTTGGCGCCCTTGTCTTTGGCTTTAGCCATATCGACAAGCATACGCAATTGCAATCCAGCCGCAGGATTGCGACCGATAAATACTACGTGACGAGAATTTTCCAGATCCTGCTCAGGTTTCGGAGCCCCTGTCGTTAGCCACCATCCTATATTGCGGGGAAGGAAACACGTGCTTGCATGCGAGAACACGTTGTTGGATCCTAAAGCGTTCATGAAGCGATTGGTAAGATCCTCATTGCCTTCAGGGTACTGGACCAAAAAGACAGACTGAACCCCATCCCTGGCTATAATGTCCTTTAGTTTCGAGCCAATTTCTCTGTACGCCTGTTCCCACGTTATGGGCTCAAACCTGTTGGCCCCAACCCTCTTCAAAGGAGTCTTGATCCTGTCCTTGTTGTAAACGTCATGCAACATCGCATGGCCCTTTACACAAACCTTTCCCTTGTTAAGCCCGGCAATGGGATTGCCGGTAGCTTTCCAGATTCGTCCGCCTTTAGTGTAAACATTGATAGCGCACCAGTTACCACAAGCGTCGCACAAGGTTGGAGTCACTTTCACGTCCTCAGCAACGGTATCTGTGGCTGCCCATGCGTCGAAGCTCATGTAAGATGAAGCGACCAAGGAAGCGCTACCAACCGCTGCGCCGGCGAGAAACTTTCTCCGGGTCATACCGAATTTTTTCATGTTCCCTCCACGGAGGCTAATTATCCTAGATATTTTTATATATGGATATTAATATTACGTCAAGAGCTTTTTTGGGGCGCCGTAAGGGCTTATTCAGCCATTAGGTCTATTAGTTACAGTTGGTTATGAAATAGCATGGCTCGGAGCAGTACCAAAATCAGGCATGAAAAACGCTTTTTACTTAAAACTGGAGAAAAACCTTTAGTTGAAGTTAACTCAATTATTCACTTGTATGAAGTATTTTAAAAATTGCATTCTAATACTACGCGTCGATGATTTACCCTGACCTCAATCGAAGATAGGGAATCATGGGATGAAATGGTCCCACCCCTGGGGAATTATCTGTTCTGAAACGCCGTTAGGCTTTATTATAAATCGATCGGGCATGTCTGTGAATTCACCAATCACTTGGAATGGAGTTCCTATCCGACTCAGTGAAGATTCTATATTATCGATGCCTTCTGGACTCACGGCGGCCAAAAGCGCGTAATCCTCCCCACCGTTCAGGACAAGTTGCATGGGGTCCACATCGTCACCTGCAAAAACCGCCTGAATTCTTTCTGACACAGTAATTTTTTCTTCAAACAATATTACGCCCACCCCTGACAGTTTGCATAAATGGGTAAGATCGGAGCTCAACCCATCAGAGACGTCTATCAAGGCCCGACAATATCCGGATCGGGCGAGTATTCTGCCTTCCTCAACCAATGGTAGAGGGCGGACATGGGCTTTGATCAGGTCAGCTCGATGGCTGTTTGAAACCGTTGAATTCATAATTAACAGCTTAAGTCCGGCCGCAGACTCACCGAGAACTCCTATCAGGCACAGCTTGTCTCCAGGGGATGCTCCATCCCTCAACAAGACCTCATTTTTTGGCACAATACCGGTGAGAGCCACATTTATCATGAGATCCGATTTTGAGGATGTGGTATCACCACCGAGAAGGTTTACACCATGAGCTCGAGCAAGCTGAGACATCCCCTGGTAGAATCTGTCAAGCCACTCAACCTCGATGTTCTTGGGGATTGCCAGGCTGATAAAAGCGTCTCTGGGAATTCCTCCACAAGCGGCGATATCCGAGAGGTTTACGGCCAACGATTTGGCGCCAAGATCTTCCGGGGAGGTCCATTCAACTCTGAAATGGGTGCGTTCTATCAATAGATCGGTAGTTATGAGCAGGAATTTATCATTACCGACATCAATGACAGCGCAATCGTCTCCTATTCCTCGATAGACTCCTTCAGCTCTAGTCATACATAAAGGCGCCATTCTCTGAATCAGTCCGAATTCTCCGATTTCTTCAAGCTTCATTTGGTGACTTTTGTGAGGGACAATTTTGATTGAATGACTCTGTGGGTCAGTTGTCTTGTTGCGTCTTCCGGATCATCCGCTGTTACTATTGCTGAAACAACCGCAGCGCTGTCAGCTCCGGCAAATATGACGTCGGAAATGTTGTATTCAGTAATTCCGCCGATGGCCACTAAAGGTTTGTCGGTCAAGCGTCTGGTATACGTGATTCCTTCCAGTCCCCATGGGACCGTAATGTCGCTCTTGGTTGATGTAAAGAAAACCGGGCTGACCGCGAGGTAGTCTGCAAGCATGGCCTCTTCACTGTTGACATGGTCGGGATGGTTTAATGACCAGCCGATAATCTTTTCATCTCCAAGGAGGCGCCTTGCGGCCCTCACCGGCATGTCCGACTGGCCAAGGTGGACCCCGTCAGCGTCTATTGCCATGGCAATATCAATCCGGTCATTTACGATCAGAGGTATGCCATATTGCCTCAGATGGTTTCTCAACATTAACCCCTTCTCATAAAAAGACCTGGAATCAAGATTCTTTTCCCTGAGTTGGATGACGGAAATCCCTCCCCTGATGGCCGTGCTGCAAATCTCCAAAAGACTTCGGTCACCAGCCAGGTTTGAGTCTGTGACAAGATATACATTCCAATCGTAGGCATTTTTCATACCAGTTCAATCCTGGCGTGTCTTTCAACTTCGAGAGGGGTTATAGCGTAAATTTGATCCAGTACATTTACCCAGAAGCTTCCCGGTCCGCTTGCGCCCTCTATAGCCCTTTCCGCAACAAGTTTGAAAAAAGCAAGAGCAGAGGCCGCAGCGAGCGTGGCGTCCTTTTCAACAGCGAGAAACGCCCCCACTATTACGGTGGCCGCGCAACCTGTGCCTGTTACAGCCGCCATCCAGGGGTGTCCACCGGACACCATGAAAGATCTGTAACCATCCGTGATCAAATCTTTTTCCCCGGTAACGGCTATCACTGTCTTGAGGTTTCGCGCAACCTGAGTTGAAGCTCCGATTGCGTCATCAACCGAGTGCGTTGAATCAACGCCCCTTGTCTGTGCGCCTTGAGAGCTCAAGGACATTATCTCCGAGGCGTTACCTCGAATTACAGTTGGTGGGGCATATCTAATAAGTTCATGCGCCGTTTGGGTTCTGAACCTGGTAGCGCCCGAGCCGACCGGATCAAGAACGTAAGGTTTGGACACGATCCTGGCTAGCCTTGCAGCCGCGTTCATAGATTGAATCCATGGCTTGGACAGTGTGCCCATGTTAATAATTAAAGCGTTCGAAATTGCTGCAATGTCTTCCATTTCTTCCATGGCGTGAGCCATTATTGGTGAGGCGCCCAGAGCTAAAAGAACATTTGCTGTAGAATTCATCACCACGAAATTAGTGATGCTGTGGATTACCGGTTTTTTCCGTTTAACTTTTTCAAGAGTTTCAGCTGCAAATTTAGCTAGTTCCGTCATGTTTCATTACCCCCTTGTCACAGTCATTCGGTTTGCGGATCTTTAAATGTTTCCTATTAATAGGGCTGGTCTACAAAAACCTGACGTATTTTTCTCTTTCTATACGTTTCCAGTCGATATTGGTAAATATTCCAAAACGGTTTATACGCGCCGGGGATCTTACCCTTCTTCCGAAAACCTTCTATAATGGATTTGGACAACTCAATCCTCTGGTCGTTGTTCAACCGGTTTTTATTTTGTTGATAATTTCTTACTTCAGGATACATCACCATGGGAATGCAACCGGTCGCGCAATGTTCAAAAGCTTTGGATATCCTTTCATAAATATCTGGGAATGGTTCATCCTTAATGTTCCCAAAAGATATTTCACTCACTTCACACGGTTGAACATCCCCGGAAGCGGATATAAAGAGGTATTCGAACCTGCATTGGCAACCAAGGGCGTCATCTTTTTCAAGCCAGGTAGAAAGCCCACTAATGGGGGGATAGTCCGAGTAAGCCGGGTCCTCGTAAAGCTCACGCTGCATACTGGCTAGAACGGGGCTATGGAGGTTTACGCCTCTGGAGGCTTCGCGGCCCGATGGCTTTTTTTCCATAATCCGAATTTCCGCCACTCCCATTTCCTTGGCCATGTCGTAATATTTCTTGAAATTTGCAGGATCTATGAAATCATCCGGAGGGACCAGAGACAGGCATGTATAAACCCCTGCGGATTTAAAGGCCGCGACGGCGGTTCTTGCTTTTTCATAGGCGTTAGGGTTGCCTCGCAGGCTGTTGTGAATTTCTGGATCGAAATGATCCAGGCTCACCCAGACCCCGAAAAGACCGTTTTCCTGAAGTTCGAGCGCTCTGTCCAACGTGACTCCGTAACCGGTTGTAAACATCCACAGGCACGTTTCCCTCGCTACACTCTTAACTATCCGGAGAAAGCGGTCATACCTGTACATTGGCTCACCACCATGAAGAATGATCATGGGCACTCCCAAGCCCTCGATCTGCTTGATGGTGTTGATTATCAATTCCTCATCAAGATCAGCCTTGGATATTCTTCTGGAATTGGTCGAACAAAAGGAGCATGAATATGGACACAAATTGGTTGTTGAGATGGATACGATTCCGGAAGGAATATCCTGAATGTCAAAGTAGTTCAGGTAATTTGATAGGCGCCTGTCAAAAGCCGGCGAAGGGAACGGTGGGAAGGTGCTATCGATAATCACTTTGTCCCCAAAGCGAACCATGTTTCTGTATCTCAGTACCGTATGCTCAAGGAAGGATAGCTTCACAAAATTAAAAAGCGTGTCACAAGGACTCAGGCCGTTTTTTTGCCTAACCTCCCTGTTGTATCTGTGTGTCACAAGTTTCCATGCGCGTTCAAAGAACTTGTAGAACATTCTGTACCTATCAGCGCCGATAATGTTGTAATATCCGTATTGCCGATTTTCCATTTGACTCCTTCGATGACCTCTCCAAAAAATGCTGAAAGCGCTATTGGCGGGATTCGGAAACGATTTTGTCAACCTGCTTCCTCCAGCAGAATGTTAGCCGCTTTCCTGATGTCATCAGGTGTGTGGGAACTCATCAATGTTAGCCGAAGTCTGGCTGAGCCCTCCGGAACCGAGGGATACCGTATTCCCTGTACAAAAACGCCCTTTTTCAGGCAGGACTGACTTATCCGCATCGTATCCATGGAATCCCCTATATGTATGGGGACAATGTGGCTTGGAGCTGCAAGGGTTCCTACCAAGGGACGAATCAGTTTATTGAGCAATAGCACATTGTCGTTGAGTTTTTGTCTTAGCTGACACCCTTTATCTGAAGCGACAATCCTGATAGCTTCCATGGCGGCTGAAAGTATTGGAGGTGGCTGGGCTGTGGTGTAAATGAAAGAGCGGGCCTTGTTTATGATTAGCTTGACCAGAGGCTCGCTTCCCGCAACATATGCCCCCGCGACGCCCAGCGCTTTTCCGAGAGTTCCCATCTGGATTTCAGGGCAAACATTCAGTTCCGCTGCCAATCCCTGACCTTCAGGCCCCTTGACTCCGGCGCCGTGAGCTTCATCAACCATAAGGAATGCCCCAAACTCCTCGCATAGCTTACCCAACTCAACCAATGGGGCAAAATCTCCATCCATAGAAAACACCGATTCGGTAACTACAAATATTCTTCTATACTTTGCCTTTTCAAGAATTTTTTTGGCGGCGTCAACGTCGAGATGTTGATATATCCTGGTCTTGGCTCTGGAAAGCCTGCACCCGTCTATTATACTGGCATGATTGAGCTCGTCAGACAAAATCAGGTCTTCATCGTTTGTCAGCGCAGTCAGTATTCCCATATTTGCCTGATAGCCGCTTCCAAACACAACGGCCTTTTCGGCTCCTTTCCAGACGGCTATGTATTCTTCTAGTTCACGATGGGCTTCGGTGTTACCGGCTATCAATCTGGAGGCGGTAGCGCCATTGCCATATTTCAGGGCTGCCTCTGACATTGCCGCCATGACGCTTTTATTGCCGGCCATATCCAGGTAATTGTTTCCGGAGAAATTTATGGCATCCACACCGTTGACCCGAATCATGCGACCAGGCATGCCGTCAACAACAGGCATGGATCGGAGCAAACCGGCACGTCCTATGGCTAGCAACTCGTCCACCCATTCCAAACTTTTTTCAGATCGCGCAGACATCTAATGGACTCCAAATCTTATCCTGATATATAACGATAATGGCAATCTATCCTATAAGCCTCAGTCCGGTAACAATTCCTTGAGTTAACCAACCTGATGGCTTATGCTTGACCCCATGGATTGACAGTATCCATGTAGCAATCTTTTGAAGCTAAGATTTAATATATTTTTGTGTTCAAAAGCATCAAGAGAATAACATGAAAATAAAATTTTGGGGCTCTAGGGGATCGATAGCGGTTCCCGGATCTGAAACTGTAATTTATGGTGGAAATACAACGTGTGTAGAAGTTGTTTCAGATTCTGGTGAAATATCCATTATAGATTGCGGTACAGGTATAAGAAACCTTGGAGATTTCCTGATCCGGGAGGAAAAGTCTCTGAATCTGTACCTGTTCATGACTCACATCCATTGGGATCATTTGTTGGGATTGCCTTTTTTTGGTCCTTTGTTCAGACCCGAATGCCATCTTACTGTCAACGGATGCAGGCAGTGTTTTGCAGGACTAAAAAGAATTTTCAGCAGTGATTATATAGACGGCGCGTGGCCTGTGCGTTATGAAGACCTTAAAGCGCGAATTGACCCGCCAGGAGAAATCCCGCTATCCTCATGCCAGATAGGTGAAATTACTGTGTATTCGCATCCTTTGCAGCATCCACAGGGGGGAATGGGATTCAAATTCGTTGAAAATGGAAAGGTTTTTGTATTTTTGACTGATAACGAATTGCTGGATAACGGCTGGGTTGGAAGCGCATTCAAGGACTTTGTCAAATTCTGTCATGGCGCAGATGTTCTCGTTCACGACGCTCAGTATTTACCGGAAGAAATAGAATTGAGACGCGGTTGGGGGCATTCCGATTTTGAATCTGTCTGCAGGCTTGCCAAAAACTCTGAAGTCAAGAAACTCATTCTTTTCCACCACGACCCCTGGCGAACCGATCGGGGTGTATCGGCCATAATGGATAGGTCTAGGGAATTCCTGAATAGTCTGGGATATCCGGTAGAGGTTGACGCAGCAATGGAAGGTTCGACCATTCATCTATGATGTGTATTCCATGAAAATAGCCACATCATTGATTTCAGCCTGCTCAACATGGCTGAGCGATTTGGATTCTCGCCCTGTAAGCCTGGCAAAATGAATTTTTCAGTATCCCCTTATGAGTCCGGCGCTGCGCTGTCACACGAAATTCATACAAGATACAAACAAAAATTAAAGCCGCCACACACCGGTCAAATTTTCAGGTCAAGCTTGTAGTTACAGCAGACGTGATTGCCAAAACGTATTACTTTCTGGACCGAATCAGGGAACGTAAGGACTTTAGTTCTCCGCATCCCAGAATAAATGCCGAGGCAAAAAAAGTCACAATTCCGCCAGTTAATAACCCCACAAGAATTAGCGCATTTTTGAGACTTATCCCGTGACTCCATTGTGTTGCGTCCCTAAAAAACCATAGAAAGACCCCCATAAGTGATGAGGCGAAAATGACTTTGGCCAGGGAAATGGCAAATTCACGCATAGGAAAAAAACCGATACGTCGGATCAATATAAAAAAAAGAATTGCCAGATTAAAGGCGGCCGAAATGGCGGTGGCAAAGGCTAGTCCGCCATGCCTCATCGGGCCCATGAGAGCTAGTCCGCAACCGAGATTTGTAACAACCGCTCCAATAGAAACCCATAAAGGAGTTCGCGTGTCTTTTAGCGAAAAGAAAGCCTGGGTTACCACTTTGAGCCCTGAATAGGCCCACAGCCCTAGTGTATAAAAAAGAAGAGCAAACGCGGTTTCCTGAGTGTCCGCATAGGTGAACAGACCCCTCTGAAAAAGAGTAGCAATGATCGGCTCTCTCAGGATGATCAATCCTACTGAAGCCGGGATAGTCAAAAAAGCGATAAGTCCGAGGGAAAAGGACAAAGACCTCATCAGCGCCCTGTAATCTCCCTGTCCCGCAAGTCGTGACATCGACGGAAGAATCGCTGTTCCCAGGGCTATCGCAAAAATCCCCAACGGCAATTCAACCAGTCTGTCAGCGTAATAAAGCCACGACACACCACCGACAGGCAACATGGAAGCCAATATGGTTCCCACTAGAACATTTACCTGATATACCGCGCCGCCAAGCGCCGCAGGCACGAAAAGCTTACCCATTTTTTTCAGGGCAGGATTAGAAAAACCAAAATTAGGTCTCAGCTTTATTCCAACCTTGGGCAAAAAGAAGATTTGCAATAGTAGCTGAAGCAACCCTGCCACTATGACCGCCCAAGACAGGGAGTAATAGGCGGGGCACTTGTAATGGGAGCTGAAAACCATCACGCTACCAATCATGGTGATGTTAAGCAATAGCGGCGCAGCGGCCGGCGCAGCAAACAGACCTAGCGAATTCAATGCGCCAGACAATAAAGCCACTAACGAAATGAAAAAGATGTACGGAAACATGATTCTGGTAAGTTCGACCGTTAAATTGAATTTTTCCGGATCGTATCCAAAACCAGGCGCGATGACTTCCACTACATAAGGAGTAAATGTGACTCCTCCAATGGTAACAAGAGTCAGGACGATTGCGGAGAAGGTGAATGCTACTTGCGCCAGTTTGGCGGCTTCAGATATTCCCTTTTCTTGAAGCGCTTCAATATAGGTAGGGATGAACGCAGCGGTTAACGCGCCCTCAGCGAAAAGTCTGCGTAGCAGATTGGGTATCCGAAATGCTACGAAAAAAGCGTCGGCTCCTGATCCGGCGCCCATGAAAAGAGCTACGGCCATATCCCGAATGAATCCCGTGATCCTGCTCAGAGCGGTCCAAAAACCTACCACCCCCGCTGCCTTGGTCATGGCCCGTTTTTCAATTTCTACCGCTTCACTTCTTTCAGAGGAAAATTCTTGACTTGATATGGGTTTTTCTGTCATAAAGTACAATTCCATTGATGGCTAACAGTAGCCACGCCCCAGTTATCGGATGTTCGAAGGAACAGACACGACTATATAACACGATATTGGTCACAATGATTTATATAAAATAAGGAGCTTTTTTTATGGCTAACCACCCATCAGCGCTCAAAAGAATCCGACAGAACGAGAAAAAACGTCTGCGAAATATGTCTTACAAATCAAAAGTCAAAACAGCCCTGAAAAAATATCTCAAGGCTGTTGAAGACCAGGGACAGGAAGCTTCCACTTTGTTAAGAAAGGCCGTTTCGCTAATGCATAAAGGCGTGTCAAAAGGCATATTCCATGCTAACACAGCCTCACGCACCGTTGCGCGTTTGTCCAAAAAACTACCGGCGTAGCATAATTTTCCTACGCAACAGGCTTGATCAGGAATTTGAGTCAGGTGTGAAGTTCTGATTAGCGAGAAGCGAACTCTGATTTCGGCGTATGTTAAACATGAGCCGGATCTCGGATTTAAGCAGACATAATATGTCGATATAAGCTCCAGCCTGCGAGCTGGAGTTTATGACTGAACTCACGATGACCAGCAAAGCGCTCATCTATTTTTACATCTCTTGATGAGCAATTGTGCTCAATACCTCTTGTGGCAACTTGATTGGATCATGATGATCCTGAAGTCCAACTTGTGCAGATCAGCGCCCTGGGTCCCCGAAAAGAATCCATCCTGCCCAACTTGGTGGTCTTCCTGTAAAAGAGGAATCCAGGCCTTGGGGAAGCTCCCTGCTGAATGAGGCAATAGCCTGGCCGGGTTTTGTTTTTTCAGAGATTTTTTTCAGGGCGCTCATCAAAAACGGTTCGTCAACTCCCCAATTTGGATCAGAATAATTTATCAGGCCCATTTTCACCCCGGAATAGAAAAATCCCAGGCTTAACAACAGTGGGCCTTCTCCTATTGGCGCCTCCCTGTCCTGAATCTCAAACCACGCAACGGGACTGACCAGCAGATTGGTATTTACGGAAACCGAAAAAAATTTCTTGCAGGCGACTTTTCGCTGTCCATGTTTATCAGGAGAAAAAAAGAATGAAGGCTGAAAATCACCCTGAACAATATCAGGAACTCCCAGCGGTAAAGCGAGAATCAAAACACTTTCCTTGCGGTTTTTGAGGTCAGACAGTCTGTCAACAGTTGCCGTTGGACCAACCCATACTTCAAAATTCTTAAAAATGCGCTGAACCCCGATTACGATCTCCGATGGTTTGGGGTAAACCGGATTGCTAAGAATCAGTTTTTCTATTTTTTCGCTTTCGGTCAGTTTTTTCTGGGGATGTTTTTTTTGAGGTGTATGGGTTGATGGAGCATGTTTGATTTCATCTTCTGAAATCCACGGAATAGATTCAAAAACCAGCAAACTGTTTTTGGCTACCAGTTGATTCTCAGTCTTTGAGGTCAATCTTGCAAACTTCAGCAAATCTACTGAAGGAATCATGCTGATGACACGATCCTGACCAAACGGCTTATCCTCGGAATCAAGCAGGGCTGAAAAGGGCAAATACCAAAGTGAGCGATCGGGCACTACGAATATCACATTTTTTTCACGCGGGGGCGTCGGCAAGCGACCTAGCAATTCCCTGAACACTCTTCTACATGGCTCTTTCCAGGCGTGCCCCATAAAAGATGATTCGCTTCCCAGCATGAATTCCCGAAGTCTGTCCTGAAGTATGAAAATTCCTTTTTCGAGTTCCTGACGATTTATCGGAATCTGCAAATAGCTCCCCTCGTCATTGGTAAGCATTCCTACCACCATACGGTCCGAGAAAAGGTTAAAATCCATGATTAGTTCATTGGGAGCAATATAATCTTTCTTTATTTCTGCCAGTGAAATGGGGATGCTCTTGCGAAGGAAAGAGTATTTGGGCGATTTTCTCTGTATGGACTGCCTGATCTCTATCAGGCTGGTTTTGACTTTTTCTTCAGCTTTTCTGGAATTCGCGGAAGGTATGGATTTTTGCAGTTCGTTGAGTTCGAGTAGCAAGTCCGTTTCCTGCTTCAGGAGTTCTGGAGCGACGTCGTATGGTTCGATTGTCCCGGCCTTCTTAAGGGTGAGATTCCGTCGGGCAAGCCTGCGTTTTTCCATCAGGTGAAAAATCAATCCAGAATCTTCTTCTTTTATTTCTGAGTTCAATGGGCCCAGGATACGGACAACCATCTCCTCGAATATGGAAAAACGTGATTCGAGATCTCTCAAAGCTGTGCTACCAGCGGGTAAGTCATCAAGAATCGCTTCAAAGTGATCCAGAGCATTTCGGTATTGCAGGATTGAATTTTCCTTTTCTCCCCCAATATAAAGTTTACGCGCCTGCTTAACCAGTCTATCCAGTTTTTCTAACTGGCCGACAGATGGATCTGAGGAGTCGGACTGCTGGGGTTCTCGCTCCCTAAAAAGCCATTTGTATTTTTTTCTTGAGTCGTCTTTGATAGGAGGGGTCAATGACTTGCCAGTTTCTTCTTTTATGGGGCTGTTTTCAGCATCTGAGTCGTCGCGCATGAGTGGGTGAATGTCAGTATCGGCATCATTGGGATTCACGTCGCTGGTATGGCCGAAGATTGGGAAGGTCGCTACTAGTAGAAAACAGATCAAACATTTAAGGATGGTTTTTGAATTAAAGAAGCGCAGACAAGCTGCCTTTAGCCGGGCCGCAATGAGAATGTAAGCAATCATGACCATACCTTCAGTTTGTTTGATTCACTGATGACTCAAAAAAATGACTCATTTTTCGCTCTGGTCATTTTTACCGGCATGAACCCACCAATCATCATCTTTTTCCTTGAACCACCAGGCTGAAAAGTCGGTATTCAAAATACTTCGAGCCAGTCTTTTACCATCCTCGGTGCGCAGCCTTTTTACTGCCGCTGTAATCCATTCACCGGCATATCTGTTGCCAAGGTCCCCGAGCTCTTTGAGTTCAAGGATCATTTCGAGCTGATCCGCGTCATTCGCGTAAAGGGCCTCCGTAGACTGCTTTTCGTTAAACTCGCGGGTATAGTCTCTTATTTCGTCTCCAAAAGGTAGCCCAACGGTCATGTCCTTGAGCGCAGATTCCTCGTCAGCTACAACATAACGCTTGTTGACGTAGTTCAAGTCACCGGTTCTGGCTTCAACGAGGTCATGAAACAGGCACATAAGCGCAACGCGATCTGTCGAAATATTTCCGTTCATTTTGGCCAACGTATAACCTATTACCGCGCATCTCAAACTGTGTTCAGCAACAGTTTCACCACCCGACCCAAGAAACTGGAACCCCGAACGGGGAGTCCTTTTGAGCATCCCTACTTCAAAAAGAAAATCGGCTATAGGCTTGAGTTCCAACTTTTTCATCCTCTCGCAAATTCTCGGAATTGGCGCTATGTAGCATGATTGTGTGAACTGATCAAGAAAGTCTTGAAAGGTCACGACATGTGTAACCTTCAATGGGTGGCCTTGGGCATACAGTAGTTTCAACAGGGAAACCTACTCAAGAAACACACCAGGTAACAGCAAAAGTTGAAATAGTGTATAATAGTAGTAAACGCGAATAGCCAGGTTCCTGCTATTGCAGCGTCAAGTTCAGAAATCATGTTGTCGATTGAATCGCCACCACAGCCAACTTATGGAATTAACAGAAACATCATGTGACATCTGTAACTCCGATGACAGGACCGGACTATTTGTAAAGGAAGGTTTTGTCCACGTCCGATGTAATCGTTGTGGGTTGGTATATGTCAGTCCCAGATTGAAAGATCATCTGGCAGGACAGGTTTTTTCCGGAACTGCAGAGATGGGAGATGAATCCTTGAGCGGGTCTCAGGTAAAGAGAATACTATTTGAGGTGAAGAGGCTTGAAAAATACCGCACCACAAATCAGATACTTGAAATTGGGGCAGGCAAAGGTTGGTTCCTGGAACAGGCAAAAAATATGGGTTGGGAAACCTGGGCGGTAGAAGTTAACGCCAAAGCAATCGACAGGCTTGAGGACATAGGCCTGAAACACGTACTAAACCAGTCCGCCGAACTTTTTGAGGCTCCGGACGGACATTTCGACGTTGTACGCATGTGGGATGTAATTGAACATCTTCAGTCGCCCAGAAAAGCCCTGGAACGAGCCTGCAGGGCTTTGAGACCTGGGGGGCTTATCAGGCTGTCAACAACAAATTTTGCCTCGCTTTCCAGAATAATCAATGGCCCCGAATGGGTTTACCTGAACGGAGCCGATCACATAATCCTGTTTGAACCTGATACAATTGATAGAATCCTGAGACATTCCGGATTCTCGAATATAAGAATAAAAACCAGATCTTTCAATTTGAGGAGAAAACTTTACCATCCTGAAAAAGATCTCACCAAGGTCCCACTGTTTGTTAAACCGCTTCGCAAATTCATTGATGAAATGATTCGCTTTTCAAGGTTTGGGCATCAAATGATTGTTGAAGCGTCAAAATACTAGCTATATTGGATAAACCGGCATGAAATGAAAGAAGGCGCCCCATACATTCCTGCGCCCTGGTCATAATTATTACTTTTTTTTGTAACTCTTTGATCAAATTTACATTTGGCCTGAACAAAAATTGGAATTTTGGGGGACTTCTGTGATAATATGGAACTTTTGAGGATATGTTATCGTATAGGATTATTCGCGTTCTTTTACGCCGATCCTGATGGAGTGATGAAGGACATTTTTTTCGGAGTGAGTTTTGTCAATGTCTCATGAACATGAAGAATTAAATGCCTCGCCCGCCTTGCGGGCGAGAATCCTGGTAGAAGCCCTGCCATATATCAGAAATTTCCGCGGGAAAAGGGTTCTGATCAAATATGGTGGCAGCGCCATGTTAAATGAAGATCTCAAGAAGGATTTTGCTGAAGACATTGCCTTGTTGGGTTTTATAGGTGTCAAGCCAATCATAGTGCATGGTGGGGGCCCCCAGATTGGGGAACTTCTGAAAAAAATCGGTAAAGAGAGCCGATTCGTCAAGGGATTACGTGTTACAGACCAGGAAACCATGGATGTGGTGGAAATGGTTCTTGTGGCCAGGGTTAACAAGGATGTGGTGTCGTTAATAAATTTTTATGGTGGTAAGGCTGTAGGTCTATCTGGACGCGATGGCAAACTGATTAGGGCCAAAAAAGCCAAACCTGCTCGGCTGGCGGATGTAGATGAGGACCTGGGCCTTGTAGGGGAAGTTGAAAGAATCAATCCTGGCGTAATCTCCGCATTGGAAGATCGCGGTTTTATACCCGTAGTTGCCCCTGTGGGCGCAGGCCCTCAGGAAAAGCCTTACAACATAAATGCCGATACAGCGGCTGGAGCTCTTGCGGCTGCTCTGGAAGCCGAAAAATTCATTCTGCTGACTGATGTGGCCGGCGTAATTGACAACCAGAACGAATTGGTGTCGAGCCTGACAGAAGAGCAGGCGGAACAGATGATTAAAAACGGCGCCATCTCCGGAGGCATGATTCCAAAAGTGAGGTCATGTCTTAATGCGATAAGGGGCGGCGTTCCAAAGGCCCACATAATAGATGGACGTGTTTCTCACGCCCTGCTTCTGGAAATTCTCACTGACGAAGGAATTGGAACCGAAATAGTTCGGGATAAGGCGCCGGGGCTTTAGGCGTCGCCTTTGACTCTTGGGAATGAGGCAGTAATTAAGTATCAGGATCAATTCAGGAGAAATCAATGTCGGAAACCAAAGAATTTATTTCCCTCAATCAAGAATGCGTTTTTAATACCTATGGACGATTGCCGATCATGCTTGTCGAGGGCAAGGGATCAAGAGTAACCGACAGTAACGGAAAAACCTACCTGGATTTTATTGCGGGCATTGCGGCCTGTCCCTTGGGACACGGAAATATTGGGTTGGCTGACGCCATTTATGCCCAGGCCAAGAAACTGATCCATGTATCCAACCTGTTCCATATCGAGCCGCAAATCGAGTTGGCAAAGCTTCTGACGGATAATTCGTTTGCCGATAAGGTGTTTTTTTGTAATTCCGGCGCTGAGGCAAATGAGGGAGCCATAAAACTTGCCCGAAAATACTTTCACGATCGTGGGGAACATGCACGATTCCATGTCATTACCATGGAAAACTCTTTTCACGGTCGGACTTTGGCTACCCTGGCTGCAACAGGGCAGACAAAGTATCGGCAGGGTTTTGAGCCGCCGGTTGAGGGATTTTCCCATGTTCCGTTCGGGGATTTGGGGGCTTTAAGAAATGCCATGAATCCAGGGACTGCGGCAGTGCTGGTCGAACCCATTCAGGGAGAAGGCGGAGTAAGAATGCCTTCTGAGGGCTATCTTGAGGGAGTGCGGGCGATTTGCGACGAGACAGGCGCTCTGCTGATATTTGACGAAGTCCAGACGGGAATGGGCAGGACCGGGAAACTGTTCGCGTATGAAAATTTTGGAATGACGCCTGACGTTATGACGCTTGCCAAGGGTATAGCGGGTGGTTTTCCGATGGGGGCCTTGCTCGCGACTAACAGGGTGGCAAATTCCTTTAGTCCTGGCAACCATGCTTCAACCTTTGGAGGTAATCCGCTAGCCTGTTCGGCAGGGCTGTTCGTTTTCAACAAAATTATTTCAGAAGGTTTTCTAAGGCATGTTCTGGAGATGGGCGCCTATTTGGGCTCCAGACTCGATGAGCTCAAATCCAGATATGACATCATAAAGGATATCAGGGGGCTGGGACTTATTCGGGGGATTGATCTATCCATTCCGGGAGCTGATGTAGTCACATCCATGAGGGATATGGGAGTATTGATAAACTGTACAGCGGACACCGTCTTACGATTCATTCCACCATTAATTGTTAACAGGACAGAAATGGACGAGATGTTATCCGCGCTGGACGTTGCGCTAGACAGGGCAGGAGGTTCACAAACATGAAGAAAACCAGACACTTCCTCAGCCTGGCAGATTATTCCCGGGAAGAAATGGTTCAGTTGATAGAGCGGGCCTCCGAACTTAAACAGGGCTTGAAAACAAAAGCTGTTACAAGACCGCTTGAGGGCAAGAGCGTCGGAATAATATTTGAAAAGCCGTCTACAAGAACGCGGGTTTCATTCCATGTAGGAGTTCTTCAACTAGGCGGACACGCCATCCTTATGAATAGCAAAGACATTCAGCTTGGCAGGGGTGAGCCTATCAGAGACACGGCCCGAGTATTGTCAAGATACTTGGATGCCATTGTAATAAGAACCTTTGGGCACGAGAATCTGGAAGAATTTGCAAAATGGTCTACCATTCCAATAATTAATGGGCTCTCGGATTTACTGCACCCGTGTCAGATTCTGGGCGACCTCCTGACCGCCCGGGAAGCCGGACTGGACATTTTTACAATGAAAGCCTCCTGGATAGGAGATGGCAACAACGTTGCAAATTCCTGGATAAACGCAGCGAAGAAAATAGGTTTCTCTCTGAAACTGGCCTGTCCGGAAGGATATGATCCCGCGATATCTGTGGACGGCGATAACCTCACACTGGTTAGAGATCCTTTTGCGGCGGCGGAAGGTTCAAATTTGATATCTACTGATGTATGGTCGTCCATGGGGCAGGAATCCGAGACTGAAGTTCGTAAACAACATTTCAGGGGCTTTCAGGTAAATCGGGAAATAATGTCAAGAGCTGGAAAGCCTTGCTATGTGTTGCATTGCCTGCCGGCTCACCGAGGGGAAGAAATAACAGACGAGGTAATGGAATCGCCCCAATCCCTGATCTGGGAGCAGGCTGAAAACAGGCTGCATGTTCAAAAGGCCATCCTGGAGTTCCTGGTGGCTTGATTTTCCACGGATCAGCCCGGTCTGATAAACTGGCGCCCGAGTCAAATCGATAATGATGATGAATAGTCTGAAAAACAATCGGGGAGGTCTTTCCTCGCCCCATAAATGAAACAGTCATTCAAGGCCACTCAATGCTGGGTTTTAGCTCATGCCGGATTTGAGAGCCTGAGGAGGATAGTTGGGAAATAAAGGCATAAACAAGATAGTGCTGGCCTATTCTGGCGGTTTGGATACATCGGTTATCCTTCGCTGGCTTATCGACAAATACGAATGTCCTGTGGTTGCTTTTGCGGCCGATCTCGGACAGGGAGAAGAGCTCGAGCCTCTTCATGAAAAGGCAAGGGCAACTGGGGCGGAATCTCTAACCATACGTGATCTAAGAGAAGAATTTGTCAGTGATTTCGTTTTTCCAATGTTTAGGGCCAATGCGGTTTATGAAGGGTCCTATCTGCTTGGGACATCGATTGCCAGACCTTGCATAGCCAAGGCGCAAATGGAAATAGCCATGCAGGAAAACGCCGATGCCGTAAGTCATGGAGCGACCGGCAAAGGCAATGATCAGGTCCGTTTTGAATTGACCTATTTGACTATGAATCCTGACATAAAGATAGTCGCTCCATGGCGTATCTGGGACATGCGATCCCGATCCGACCTGATATCCTATGCGGAAAAACGCGGCATTCCAGTCACTTCAACTGCTGCAAAGCCTTACAGTATGGATCGCAATATTCTTCATTTAAGTTTTGAAGGCGGAATACTCGAAGACCCCTGGTCCGAGCCACCTGAAGAAATGTTCATATTGACCATCGATCCGGCAAAAGCTCCGGACAAGAAGACGGAAATAATTCTGACCTTTGAAAAAGGTGACCCTGTTGCCATAAATGGCGAAAAAATGTCCCCTGCCCTGTTGCTTGCAAAATTGAACGCAATAGCCGGAGCAAATGGGATAGGGCGGGTAGATTTGGTTGAAAATCGTTATGTGGGTATGAAAAGCCGAGGTGTTTATGAAACACCGGGAGGGACCGTAATCCACGCGGCGAGAAAGGCCCTGGAGTCTATCACGCTCGATCGGGAGGTTATCCGGATTAAAGATGAGTGGATACCACGGTATGCCTCTCTAGTCTATAATGGATACTGGTTTTCTCCTGAACGGCTAATGTTGCAGGGTCCAATCGATGAAGCGGCAAAAGCCGTAAATGGTGAAGTCAGGCTAAAACTTTACAAAGGTTCAGTTACCGTTACAGGTCGTAGATCCGACAATTCCCTTTACGATTGCAGATTTGCAACGTTTGAGGAAGATGAGGTTTATAGCCAGGCTGACGCCGAAGGATTTATAAAGCTGAATGCCCTGAGGCTCAGGATTGGAGCGATGATCGGCTCGAACTCATGTTTCCCCAACAAGTTCTGAGAGGCTGGAGAAATTTATGTCTCATGAACTGAAATCTGAATCATCGGACAGTCAGGGTTTGTCCAAAGGTATACGCAAGGGCCGTTTCAAAGATGGCATGAATCCTTTCTTCGCCAAATTTAACGCATCGATTTCTTTTGATAAAAGGTTATTTGTTGAAGATGTGGAAGGCAGTGTGGCCCATGTGACAATGTTGGGTGCGATGAACATTATTCCCGAGACTGACGCATCAACAATACGTCAGGGGCTTGCAGAGATTCTGGACGATTTTCTTGCAGGAAGATTTGAGTTCAGGGAAGAACTTGAAGATGTTCACATCAATATCGAGGAAGCGCTAAAAAGGAAAATTGGAGTCGTCGCAGGGAAGCTACATACCGCCAGAAGCAGAAATGATCAGATTGCGCTGGATTTGCGGTTATACCTAAAAAAAAGCTCCACACTGGTTATGCAATATCTTGCTGATCTTATGTCTACAATACTTGATCAGGCGGATGCCAACATAGACCTTATCATGCCAGGTTACACCCACTTGCAGAGGGCTCAGCCTGTGAGGCTTTCACATCATTTGATGGCCTATTTCCAGATGTTTAAGAGAGATTTTGAACGATTCAGGAACGCTCTGGACAGAATTGACGAGATGCCTCTTGGATCAGCGGCTCTGGCTGGTTCGACCTACAATACAGATCCTGTAATGGTCGCCAACCTGCTGGGGTTTTCCAGAATTAGCGCAAATTCCATGGATGCGGTTTCTGACAGGGATTTTGCAGCCGAGTTTCTCTTTGATGCAGCTCTTACCATGACCCATTTGTCACGTCTGGCCGAAGAACTTATCGTATGGTCTTCATCGGAATTCAAATTTTGCGAGTTACCGGACGCTTACTGTTCAGGTTCCAGCATAATGCCCCAGAAGAAAAATCCGGACGCATGTGAATTGATAAGAGGTAAAACTGGTCGGGTTTACGGGGACCTGACAGCTATCCTCACTGTCTTGAAGGGCCTGCCGCTAACCTATAACAAGGATCTTCAGGAAGACAAGGAACCTGTATTTGACACCATCGACACAATCATGGGGTGCCTGAACATAATGACCGGCGTAATATCCGAAGCAGTGTTTGACGGATCAAAGATGCTTGAAGCCGCTTCTGAATCTTACCTTGCCGCCACTGATCTGGCTGATGGTCTGGTAAGAGGAGGTATGCCTTTTAGGGAAGCCCATGAAAAAGTCGGAGAGCTTATAAGAAAACACGAAGGGACCGGAATAGAGTTAAAGGAAATCAAGTTGCCGTCTCCCGAGCAGATGGTGGAATCGAGAATACAGCCGGGCGGTACTGCAAGGAACAGCGTCATTAGTCAGATCCAGGCAGGTAGAAGATTTGTCGGAGATATTTCCGCGCTACTGGACTCCGGAAATCCTGAAAGGGTTATCAAGAGGATCATTTGAAGCGCCTGGGGTTAATAATTTGGCCCTGCTTAATACTGGCGTGCCTTTCCGGGTGCGGATACAAGACCAATCCAAGACCGGCAACAGCAACTACGCCTGGAGAAATAATACTGTTGAACGCTTACGCATATCCAGACAGAATAACACTTAAATGGAATCTTCCGGCTTTCAACACAGACGGATCCCAGTTTCAGGATGTGTCCGGTTTCAAGATATTCAGGGCTTCTACGCCGATCTCGGATGACTGTGAGACTTGTGGCGACAAAAAGACTCTTTTCGCAAATATTGATTTTCAAACACCAACTAACGCCATAATAAAGGACGGAGAGGTCATTTTTAACGACAGGTCGGTGAAGTCTGGACATACATATTACTATGCAGTAAGTTCTTATAACCTTAAAGGACGAGAGGCGAAACCTAGTCCGGATCTCAGGATGGTTTTTGATGAACCACCCGGCGCCCCTCAATCCCTGAAGGCGGAAATGGACGGAGATGGTGTGCGGTTAAAATGGGTATCACCCTCCGGGCAGATCACCCCCATGGATTATCGTATCTACAGGGCCACTACGTCGGACGTGGAAGCCATGAAGCCTGTGGGAGGTTCCGGAACCGCTGGAAATACTTTTTTGGATAGAGGAATAGATCGATCCAGGACTTATTTTTATGCGGTGAGATCGGTTCGGATGAGCCAAGGGGTTTCGACTGAATCGAATACTTCAAATGTTGTGGAAATAAAGGTCCCGACGGTTACTTGGGGAGCGCCTGAAAACGTCAATATGGCCTCCACGAGGGACGGTGTCAGAATTTTCTGGAACCCTGTAAAAATTGAAAACAATGAAACAAGGTATAATGTTTATAGGTCAGACCAAAGTGGAGTTTTTGAAAAACTCAATGATGAACCGTTACGCAATACCTGGTTCATAGACGCAAAGGCTATACTGGGAAGAACTTATCGCTATGCCGTTACAGCTTTCCCAAAGGACAAGCCCGACGAAGAATCGAACCGTTCAGGTTCTGAATCAATAAAGTACAATCCGTGAGTGTAATTTTTCATGCATTTTTTTGAGTATCTGAATAACCAGCTTTACTGTGAAAACGTACCTGTATCCGAAATATGCAGGCAGGCGGGGACCCCTGTTTTCATTTACAGTTGCAAGACACTGGAAAGACACTTCAATGTATTTAGGGAACCATTTGAGAAAGTCGATCATCTGATTTGTTACTCCATGAAAGCGTGTTCCAATCTGGGTGTTTTAAGGGTGTTTGCCAATCTTGGCAGTGGAGCTGATATAGTATCCGGCGGGGAACTATACAGAGCGATAAAGGCAGGAATAGATCCCCAAAAAATTGTTTATTCCGGAGTAGGAAAAAGAGAATCCGAGATTGATGAGGCTATTGATGCTGATATTCTGATGTTCAATGTGGAGTCTGAAGGCGAACTCGAAACAGTGAACCAGCGAGCGATCAGGAAAAAGGCAAAAGCCCGGATAGCCCTGCGTGTAAATCCGGACGTGGATCCGAAAACCCACCCCTACATATCAACCGGCCTGAAAACCAACAAATTTGGAATAGATATATCGAAAGCTCTCGGGTTGTACAAACGAGCCCAGGTGATGGATGGAATAGATCCGGTCGGTATTGACTGCCACATAGGAAGCCAGTTGACGGAACTATCGCCTTTCAGGGAAACTGTTTCCATTCTGAAAGAGCTTTTGAAAACTCTTCGACAGGAAGGGATCAACATTAAATATCTGGATGTTGGAGGAGGATTGGGGATACCTTACGATCAGGAAACTCCGCCCCCACCATCGGCTTACGGCTCGACTATTCTGGAAGCTCTGGCCGAAATGGATGTCAGGATCATCCTCGAGCCGGGTAGGGTTATCGTCGGTAATGCAGGAATTCTGGCGACCGAGGTCTTATACCTGAAACAAACGGATGATAAGACATTTGTGATTGTAGATGCGGCTATGAACGATCTGGTCAGGCCAAGCCTTTACAAGGCGCATCATACAATTCTGCCGGTAATAAGACCGGAAGATTTGGCCAAGAGTGAACTTCTGATAGCGGACATTGTGGGGCCAATATGCGAATCAGGGGATTTTTTGGCTCGTTCACGCGAGATACCCAAACCCAAGGCCGGCGATTTTCTTGCCGTGATGAGCGCTGGAGCTTATGGTTTCTCAATGTCTTCAAATTACAATTCGAGACCCAGAGCTTGTGAAGTTCTGGTAACGGGAGACAAATTTTTCGTCGTTCGGAAAAGGGAGTGTTACGAAGACTTAACTCGTGGAGAGCAAATCCCCGGGGAAATCATCAAGTAGAAGGAGCTCACAATGTTTTCAGGAGCATTTACCGCTGTAGTCACGCCATTCAAGGATGGGCTGGTTGATGAGGCTGGATTGAGGAGATTGATCAGGTTTGGTGTTGACGCGGGAATATCAGGATTTGTCCCCTGCGGAACCACCGGTGAGTCTCCAACGTTATCTCATGAAGAGCATAACAGGGTGGTGGAAATTACGGTAAAGGAACTGGCTGGCCAGGTCAAAGTAATAGCCGGCGCCGGATCTAACAGTACCGAAGAGGCTATCAACCTGACCAGACATGCAAAAAAGGTCGGGGCGGACGCAGTCCTCCTTGTATCGCCTTACTATAACAAGCCTACCCAGGAAGGTCTTTACCGTCACTTCAAGTCCATTGCAGAAGCTGTTGACATTCCAATAGTATTATACAACATTCAGGGACGCACCGCCGTAAATATTGAGAATTCAACTGTTGAGAAGCTTTCCAAAATACCCAACATCGTTGGAGTCAAGGAAGCCTCCGGATCTATTCTTCAGATGAGCGAAGTGATTCGTCTGTGTGGTCCGGGCTTTGATGTCCTCTCTGGAGATGACCAGATGACTTTTCCCCTGATGGCCCTCGGCGGTATGGGCGTAATTTCGGTCGTCACAAATATCATTCCGGATAAGATGTCCGCTCTTGTCAAACACATGTTAAACGGAGAAATAGATCAGGCGCGCTCAATCCATTTCGAAATTTATGAGTTGTGTCAGGCTGTATTTATCGAGACTAATCCAATCCCGGTGAAAATGGCCCTCGGTCTTATGGGAAAAATCACCCCTGAATTCAGGCTGCCTTTATGTGAGCCTTCAGCGGCAAACCTGGAAAAATTGAAAAGTGTTCTGGAAAAATATGGTCTTGTCTAATTAAGGAGTTTTGTATGAAAATAGCGGTGAGTGGGGCCGCAGGGCGGATGGGCAGGCGTATAACAGCGTTGGCGACGGAAAACCCTGAAGTGGAGGTTGTAGCAGCCCTGGAGATGAGCACGAATCCCCTTATGGGACAGGATGTCGGTGTAGTGGCCGGGGTTGGAAATCTCGGAGTTTTCATCTCGGGTGATATTGATAAAGCCATCTCCAAATCAGATGCGCTTATCGATTTTTCTTCTCCTGAAGCTTCTCTTGATCATCTAAGGGCTGTCAGCAAAACTGGCAAGGCCATGGTGATAGGCACGACAGGATTTTCTGAAGATCAAAAACGTCAAGTCGCAGATCTGGCAAAAAATATGAAATGCCTGATGGCGCCAAACATGAGTCTTGGAGTGAATCTCCTTTTCACCCTGGTCGAAAAGGTGGCTCTTGCGCTGGGAGACGCTTATGATGTGGAAATAGTCGAGTCTCACCATAACCAGAAAAAAGACGCTCCCAGCGGAACAGCGGTCAAACTTGCAGAGATTATCGCTGACTCGTTGAAGAGGGATCTGAATGAGGTAGGCGTCTACGGTCGTAAAGGTATAGTTGGGGCGAGGAAACCTTCCGAGATCGGTGTCATGGCGTTGAGGGGCGGTGACATCGTTGGAGAGCACACCGTCATGTTTGTGACGGGTGGGGAGAGGCTCGAACTCATACATCGTGCCCATAGTCGGGACGCTTTTGCCCGTGGCGCCATTCAGGCTGCTATATGGGTTCATGACAAACCGAACGGTCTTTACGACATGCGAGATGTTCTCGGTTTGAAGGATTAGTGATGAAACTGGTTAGATTTGAGATTGGCGGACAGTCGTTTTCCGGAAAGCTCGAAGGTGGGGTCATCGCGCCTTATGGCCCAAACAAGGCTCAAAAGGATTATGATCTGGATTCGGTAAGGCTTCTGGCGCCTTGCGAACCTACAAAAATAGTGGCCGTGGGTCTTAATTATAGAGATCACATTGTCGAAATGGGGCATCAGATGCCAGAGGAGCCGGTCATTTTCCTTAAACCCTCTACTTCCGTAACAGGCCAGAATGATTACATCATCCTGCCACCCCAGAGTTCCAGGGTGGACCATGAATCCGAATTTGGCATAGTGATCGGGAAAACGGCTTCTCACGTGTCCCGGGATGATGCCAAGGACTACATACTTGGCTTCACCTGCGTAAACGACGTGACCGCTCGAGACCTTCAGGCTAAGGATGGTCAGTGGACGAGGGCCAAGGGCTTTGACACCTTTTGCCCGGTTGGGCCCTGGATAGAAACCGAACTGGATCACAGGGACCTCTGTGTGGAACTGTTTTTGAACGGTGAGTGTCGGCAGGCCTCGAGGACGTCAAATCTCATCTTTGACCCATATTTCCTGGTCGAGTTCATTTCAGGAATCATGAAACTGAATCCCGGTGATATAATTGCTACCGGAACGCCCTCAGGCGTAGGTCCTATTAAAGAAGGAGACAGGGTTGAGGTCAGGATCGAAGGTATCGGCTCGCTGGTCAACTTTGCCCGAAATCGCCAACAATGAGTGTTGTTGTTTACATCGGATTTGGAGCGAACCTCGGCAATCCTTCTTTGAAGTTTGATGAGGCTGTAAAAGAACTGAAACTGTTGACACAAACAAAGCTGATAGGTCTGTCAAGTCTTTATGAAACGCAACCCATTGGATTAGTTGATGGAGGCCCAAATTTTGTTAATGCCGTCATCGCTATTGAAACCGGCATAGGGCCCGAGAATCTATTTGCCCAACTAAGAGCGGCAGAAAAAAAACTGGGGAAATCGGTTAATCACAGAAGTGACCTGTCCAGGATCATTGATCTGGACTTACTGTTTTACGGAGCAGAAATTGTGGACACGGAAGACTTGAGGATTCCCCATCCCCGTCTTTTGGAAAGAGCCTTTGTGCTCGGCCCTATGGCAGAGATAGCGCCCGATTTTGTACATCCGATTGAAAGAGAAACAATCAGTAACTTGCTGAATCGCCTTGGTCCAGAGCATTTGGCTATGATCAAGAGGTTCTAACTCTGCAAGCTATGAGGGGAGCTTTCAAAAATGTGGCGACTGCCGTTTTACCTTTTATCCATTTGGCTGGGGTTTAAGTTTGTCAGGTGGGCTTTACGGTATCTGGAATCGAACAAATCTGAACCCATGATACGCTCAGGTAACGACAAAAAGTGTGTTGATGATCTGGTGAAGGATCCTGTATGTGGGAAGTTCGTGCCTGTGAAGAACTCAATTTCAACAGTCAAGAACGGAAATCAGGTTCATTTTTGTTCAGAGGCTTGTCTAAAGCAGTATTTGGATCAATAGAGGACTGTTATGGTAATGGTTAACGATAATCCCAAAATCCTCATTGCAGAGGACTCCACGATACTTAACCACATGTTGCGGGATGTATTCGAAGAAAATGGTTTTGAAGTATTTCAGGCATTTAACGGCTCTGACTGTAAGACAGTTTTCGTCAAGGAAAAGCCGGATATAGTCCTCATCGATGTTCACATGCCCAGGACAGATGGAATAGATGCCCTCAAGTTTATTAAGGAACGTTCCCCGAGAACAATATCTATTCTCATGTCCGGAGCGGGTAATGCCGAAGTTGCTGTAACTGCAATGAAATCAGGCGCTGATGATTTTCTCAATAAACCGTTTTCTTCTGAAGAAGTGGTGAAACTTGCCAATAAGCTGCTTGAAAACAGACGCTTTGGTGAAGAAAATATAAAGCTGAAAAGACAGATTCGTGAGAGTGAAAAATATCTTGCTCACTTGACGACCATAATTAATGAGTCCTTGATTACAACGGATCCGGGAGGCAAAATCCAGTTCATAAATCGGGCCGCATCGAACATGTGGGGGTACTCTCCGGAGGAACTCAGGAACAAGGATTTCCACTTTCTTATAAGAAGTGAAACAAGATCCCATCTGTCGAGGGACCTGGTAAAGGACACTCTTCGCGATGGAAAGGTAGAAGGAGAGTTTTACCTGCGTCGAAAGGACAACAGTTCATTTCCCGGATACCTGTCTACTTCTGTGATAAAAGAAAATGATCGTGTAAACGGGATTGTCTTCGTGGTGGCTGATCTCACCAGACAGCATGAGGTGGAAAGACGGCTGAAACAATCGGAAAAACTTGCTTCACTCGGCTCTGTGGTTGAAGGCGTGGCTCACGAGGTTCGCAACAGCTTGACATCATTGGGCGGTTTTGCGCTGAGGCTAAAAAATCTCACTGCAGATAACGTTACATATTCAAAATACACTCAGATAATTCTGGATGATGTTTCAAGACTGGAGAAGATGGTACGTGACATAGAGGATTACGTAAAATTCTCCAAACAGTATTCCTTTGAATATCAGAAACTGGATTTGATATCTCTTGTAGAAAGGGCCCGAGACAAGGTTTTAAACAAACTGCCAACTTCTCAGGTCAATTCGGTGTTGTTCAACATAGAAGCTGAAAAGAGTCTCGCTCCAGTTTATGGAGATCCCTCAGCGCTTGAGGACGCCTTTTCCAGTTTGATTATGAATTCTTACGAGGCTATGCCGAACGGTGGGAGGCTAAGAGTAAAACTAAAGAATTTGCCTTCAGCCGTTTCGATTTCATTTGTTGACACTGGTGTCGGTATTCACAGGGAAGACCTTTCCGAGATATTCAATCCCTTTTTTACCTCGAAAACTGTCGGGGCTGGAATGGGTTTGAGCAAGGCTCATCTTCTGATTGAAGAACACAGGGGAGTAATAAAAGTCATTTCTGAACAGGGCAAGGGGTCAACATTTGAGGTCTTCCTGCCTATAGAGCGTCTGATGACAGGAACTTACCCATGGGAAACGTGATCAACCGATGTGCGTGCGGCAGTCTCTTAACTGCCTGGAAGCATTGTGACCAATCATAGTATGTAGGACCGGTCAGCGATCATAATGAAAAGACATCTTCCGAATTTTCTGACTTTGGGCCGTCTTGTTTTAGTTCCTCCAATAATTTTATTGCTTTTTTTCCCGGGCAAAGCCCCTTCGGCGATTGCTGCGCTGCTATTTTTTATTGCTTCATTAACGGATTTCTTTGACGGCTTTATCGCCAGGAGATTTCAGCTTGAATCATCATTTGGCCGATTCCTGGATCCAATTGCAGACAAGGTCCTTGTGACATCCGCGCTAATCATGTTAATTGCGCTGGATAGAGTCGAGGCCTGGATTGTGATGCTGATAATTTCCAGGGAAGTGGCGGTTAGCGCTCTCAGAGCTACGACCAAAATGTGGGATACCACCCTAAAACCGAGCCGCGTCGGGAAATGGAAGGCCTTCTTTCAGTTTGCCGCAATAATCCCATTAATAATCAATTACGAGTACATAATTGTTATACCAATCAATTTCCATGAAGTTGGCACCTGGTTGCTTTATTGCGCCCTGGCGCTCACGTTGTGGTCAGGGGTTGACTATTTTGTGAAATTCTATAACGAATACAGCAAACGTTCGGGTGTGAAGTCGGACTAACAAATTCATGACTGGATTTGTTGATGGCGGAGGGAGAGGGATTCGAACCCCCGGATCTTTCGATCAACGGTTTTCAAGACCGCCGCCTTAAACCACTCGGCCATCCCTCCGTGGAGTAACGAAGAAAAATTCTAACCTACCTCTGCCTAATTTGTCAAGGCGACGTTAGGAAATCTGGCTTCGCAAAAAACCTGATAATCAAATCTAGAACTGATTCCGACGCACGATTAGTGAAGATATTTCCGCATCCAGATCTACAATTGCGCCATGTGGCAGGCTTAGGTTCGGAAGTTTGTGTCCATGAGGAAACCCCGAAACTATCGGGAATCTGAATCCACCTGTTACTTCCAGTATGAGGTTTTCAATCGCGTGTCTCTGGTTTTCTCCGTTGGGCCCAATAAAATGACCCAGCACCAGTCCACCTAGTCTGTTGAATATCCCATTCAACTTTAATTGCATGAGCATGCGATCAATTCGGTACAATGGCTCGTTGACCTCTTCCAGAAACATGATTTCGTTAGAGAAGTTCGGTAGATGCTCAGTCCCGAGCAAGGCTGTGACAATTGAGAGGCATCCCCCGAGGAGTCTTCCGGTGGCTTTGCCACTTCTGATGGTATGGGTAGCACAGACCTCATGAGGAATTAGTTCAGTTCCCCTGCAATCATGGGTTAAGGCCCCAACCAGCGAATCATGCGAAATCTTGTCCAGATTGACTCCGTTTTCCGTTGCAATCATCGGTCCGGCAAATGTTATCAAACCGGTTCTCTTGAAAAGTGAAAGGCTTAGGGCCGTGAGATCACTCATGCCAACCAGAATTTTGGGTTTAACTGAAATAGCGGCCAAATCGATATGATCAAGAATTCGCATCGCGCCGTAACCGCCGCGGGCAAAAATTATCGCATGTATATGTGGATCAGCCAGAGCCTTGTTCAGATCAGAAACCCTCTCAGAATCGGTCCCCGCCAGGTATCCTTTTTTCTTGAAAATGTTGGGGCCTGTCAAAGAGTCAAAACCCATGTAATGAACTTTTCGTAAACCGTCCAGAAGCAACTGCTGATCTACTGGACCGGAAATGGAAATTATTCCTATGCAGTCGAATTTCTTGATAGGTTTCGGAAACAATGTGATTCCCCTATTGAAAGACAAAAATCATTCTGCCGAGATTCCTGAATCAGACTTATCACAATGCGGCTTGTCAATGAAGAGAGTCAGTTGTAAAATCTTTCAAGAGGTCAAGATGGCAGTCATATTTCATATAGAGGATGAGAGTTCGGTCAGGCTTCTTTACAGAGAGGTCTTCGAGGAGCAGGGATACGGGGTGGTACAGGCTGAAACTGCTGAAGAAGCCCTTAAAACTCTGAAAAGTTTCAAACCCGACCTGATAATACTAGACTTAAAGATGCCTGGGATTGGAGGTCGTGGTTTTCTCGAAAAATTCCATCGGTTAAAATTGAAGATTCCTATAATAGTCAGTACCGCATACCCTTATTATCAGGGAGATCCTGGTCTGCCCAATGTTGACGCTTTGGTAGTAAAATCCGGAGATTTGCGGGAATTGATTGACAAGGTCAGGGAATTGTTAGGTCACGTCAATGATCGAGCCTCGTAGCGTTCCCATTTATTTGACACATTTATGATAGCTGATCTAGCGCGCCGGTTTGTCGTAAGGCCTCAAAAACTATTATTCCTACCGAAGTAGATAAGTTGAGGCTTCTTACCTGATCCAGCCTGATGGGAATTCTGGCAATCCTGTCAGGAAAGCGACGGTACGCTTCCGTGTCCAAGCCTCTGGTTTCAGGACCAAAAACAATGTGATCATCTGCCCGGAAGTTTATTCTGGTGTATAGGTCGCCGCGCTTGCTACTGGTCAAAACAACCTTATGCTGATCCGTATGTCGGACATAACTCTCAAAATTATCCCACACTATTAAATCCAGCTTTTTCCAGTAGTCCAGACCTGCTCTTTTTAACGATCGATCGTCAATATGAAATCCCAAGGGTTTGACTAGATGAAGCGTTGCTCCAACAGCCACGCAAAGTCTGCCTACATTTCCAGTGTTGGGAGGAATTTCGGGGTTTACAAGGACTACATTGATCATCAGCAAATGTTTCCTGTCAGAATAACAATCGATTCAAGCTATGTACAGACATTAGCCGGTTTGTGACAGACCTTTAGGGAATGAATGCCCATGCCATAATCTGGCGCCATCAATTACTGCTAGTCCATGAACGACCCGGATGCCCAGGGTAGCAGTCTTGCGACCTGTTCAATATGGGGTTTGGTTATCCGACTGGCCATGTCCGGGTCACCAATCAAAAGGAAAGCATTATCATGGGTATGCATTCCTGTGAAAATATCGTTGGCTGACATTCCCTGGACATTTATAGTCGCTTTTACGTCAAATCCTTTCTGCGGGATTACAACAAGATCGGGAGCAAAATCTGAAACGCGCCCCGAGTACACTTCTTCGCGAAGTTTAACCTCGCAAAATGCTTTTTCATCAGTTTGTCCTGGAGTCTTTGCGAAGTTTATCCCCAAATCAGAAAGTTTAAGCTTTTCGAGATCAGATTTTAGTCTTGCCCTGGTTTCCAACGCTCTCGTTGATGGCATGCGTAAATTGCCAAACCTTTCCAGGCTATTAATATAAATCCTGGTTGGGTCCATGGCAAAGGCCTTAGAATCCTGGTGTATGTCATCAATGATTTTTGGATCAGCCCTGGCGAATTTAAGATAACCAAGAGCCTTAAGAATGTTGTTGAGATAGATCTGGGTATTCAGATTGGTAAACCCATGGTCGGACAAAAAAACCCGCAAAGTTTGATCGTCAATAAGGCCATCGATTGCTGATAAAAACGAATCTATACGCTGATAATAGGATATGAAACCGGAATGATGAGGGTGGGATTCATCCTCGAAGGCTTCAAACAAGAAATGATGCAGACGATCCGTTCCGGTAATCACCAGAACCAGGATGTCCCATGTGTCCTTGAGAAGGCTCAAAGACACCTGCTGAAGGCAATTGAGGTTATCGAAAAGGTTTCTGATCAATATATTTCTGTCTTGTCTGGCACGGACGTTGTCAGTATCAATGGAATAATTCTGACTCTTTAGCCATGGAATCAGTGACTCCGGGTATACGGCTCTCTCAAAAACAGGCGCTACAAATCCGCAAATCAGCTTTCCATTTAATGGTCTGGCGGGGTAGGTAAAAGGCAGGTTGACAATCAAAGCCTTTTTCTCGGGATACCTGTTCCAGAGGGTAGGGCACTGAACATCGTCAAACGATGGAAGTTTAAGGGCTATTTTGTTGCGCTCGATGTCAGTAAAGCCAAAAATACCATGATCGCCTGGATTGGAAGCGGTCATGAATGAAGTCCACGCTACGCTGGAAACCGGCGGCAGGGATGTTTCCATGCCAAGCAGGACACCCTGCCGGGCAATTTTTTCCAGATATGGCATCGCGCCAAGCTCAAAGAGTCTTCGCAACATTGTGCAAGGCACGCCGTCCAGTCCCACAAACGCAATTTTCTTATATTTTTTCATTTCTCGCTAAAATCAAATCCTCTTTCTCAGGAATGGTAATTCACGCGAAGCTTTACACCATCATCAATGCCATTCCAAATACCCGTCACCTCGATAGCGCCCTGTTCCTGAGATTGGCTACCATGTCATGGGGTATTTCATTAACATTGGGGAAAACCCCCAATTCTACACCAGGTTTGTTAGAACCGTGAAAATCTGTTCCACCGGTAACGACTAGATCAAATTTTTCAGCAATATTTAAAAACAGTCGAGTTTGTTCGGGAGTATGTTGTGGATAAAAGGCTTCAATCGCTTTCAACCCCATATCCACGAAAGACTTCATTACATCATTAAGCTTATCGGGGTCTGTCACGTTGATAGAATGAGGGTGAGCAATTGCAGCGACTCCACCTGCATTCTCGATCAGTCTGATGGCGTCCGCAGCCTCAAGTTTAACCTTGGGGACGTAAGCGGGGGCCCCTTTGCGCAAGTATCTGTCAAACGCATCCTGACGGGTTTTAACATATCCGGCCTCATACATGAGATTTGCCAAATGTGGTCGTCCGGGGGAACTTCCATGTGATTCACGAATTACGTCTGCCTCAGAGATAAACAAATTGTTCTGGAGCAGTTTTTTCAGTATTTGTGAAATCCTGTTTTTTCTCTGGGCGCGCAGGTAATCCAGCTCCGCAAGCATACCAACGTCATTATGATTTATGAAATATCCGAGAATGTGAAGAATGCCGTAATCGCAAGCGCCGCTAATTTCTACTCCAGGAATGACCTCTATGCCAAGCTCAAGGCCCATTTGAAGGGCCTCGTCAATCCCGGACACAGTGTCGTGATCGGTTATGGCGACAGCCTGAAGACCTTTTTGCCGCGCCAGAGCTATTATTTCCGACGGTGTCAATGTGCCATCAGACATGGTTGTATGAACATGGAGATCTATCATTCAAATTCAGCTTTCAGGTGATAATGTATTAACATTACGTCGCTATGGTCATCATTCCCAGAATTGCCGTGCTATCTTTTGGCAAGCGCCGCATCAGCCGCTTCAATCATGATTCTCTTGATATCATCTATCCATCCTGTCACTTCGGGTTTCATGATGCAACTCCTCAGACAGGTGACAGTATCCTGATCCCAAACAATGTCGGGCCAGTGTGGCTCCAGGATGCTTCTCGGAAGGTTCGCCTTTGCTATGTGAAGTCCACGCTCTGCGGTCAGCTCAAAAAAATCATTGGAATAAGATGATATTTCAGAAGCCCGCTTGCCATTCAATCCCCAGATCAATATGTCCAGTTCAGGCGCCAACGCGGTAACAAACCTGGATTCATTCACCAAAAAATCGAATAATGCTAACGCGGTTTCTCTTATTGTTTCAAGGCCACGGGCAAATTCACCATTTTGTTCGAGTGGCAAGAGTTTCTGAGTCGCCCACAACGCGACCGCTGAGGAGCCCGGTCGCGAGCATTCCAGGCTTATCTCTCCAAGATGAAGTTCATCAGAAGTGAAATAAGTGTACGGCGAATCGTGTTTGTAATGGATGCCGACGGTAGGATCCCTGAAGAGAACGCATCCGCATCCATAGGGCTGTAGACCATGTTTGTGCGGATCTACCACGATTGAATCTACCTGGTTGACATGATTCAGGATGTCCCGGGTTTGCTGTCCCAGATTGTTGGCAAGGGTGAAGTAGCCTCCATAGGCAGCGTCGGCATGAATCCTGAAACCATAATTCTTTCTCAGTTCCAGAATACTTGGTAGAGGATCAAAAGACCCGGTTGCAGTTGTCCCCATGGTAACTACCACGGTTCCGATGTTTTCTGATTCTAGCGCCTTTTCAAGCGACTCCAGGTCCATTTTTGCGTTGCAGTCGGTAGGTATCGAGTCGAAAGGAATTTCCAGAACCGAGCATATCCTACTGTGAGTGTAATGGGCCTGGCTGGACGCTACAATTTTTGATCCAGGTTTTAGACGCTTTGAAATCCATAACGCCTCGAGATTTGCCATGGTTCCGCCGCTACACAGATGTCCAAGGCATTCTTTCCAACCGAACATCTCACCGATCCTTGCTACCGCTTCCTTTTCCATCGCGGAGCTGGCCCTGCCGCCATCCAGGGCATGATTGTTCGGATTAATCCATAATGATAATGTATAGGCCAGCCTCGCAACAGGGTGTGGCGGCTTGAGCATTTGTCCGATATATTGAGGATGAGGGTATGGATAATTGTCTTTCATCCTGTCAGCTACTTCCAGTAACACTGTTTCGAGTTTCTCAATGTTAACTGAGGGTTCAAATAATGGTAAACCATGGAAGCTGGATTCAAGAATCTCCAACGCCCTCGGCAGTATGGATAGGCTTCGTGTTTCCAAAGTCATTGCTTGCTCCAAAAAAATTTGTCCAGAAAGTTGTCTGACCATTCAAACGGTCGCAACACCGACATTCCAGGTTTATATCAAGGACCAATAATCCAGGGATAGTCATAACCCAACATCGGGCAAGAATGACACCTTTTTCAAAAAAACTCCAATTTTCACCTAAGAAAAATTGTCAGGAGAGAGTTCATGGAACTGAGCATTCTGAAAAGAGAGGTGACGGAACTCGATGAAATTCTCAGGGGTGGATTCATCGCAAAAATATACCAGCCGTTACCGCGCGAAATTGTGCTAAAGATACGATTGGCGACTTTTGGTGAGAAGCGTCTGATACTAAGCGCCGATCCGCGGCTAGGCAGAATTCATACCACCAGCGTGCGGATTCCCAACCCTCCCTCTCCGCCAAGATTCTGCGCTTATCTCCGCGCACACCTTCAAGGGGCTAGAATCATATCAATTGAGGTCCCGAAGAATGACCGCGTAATTGTCATAAAATGCGTCAGAGGCCAAAACGAAGCCGCTGAAAAAAGACTGCTAATATTGGAAATATTGGGACGGGATTCCAACGTCATACTGGTCAGGGATTCAGATGGTTCGATCATGGAATGTCTCCACAGGATTTATTCCAAAGAGGAGCATAACAGATCTGTCATCCCCGGAGTTGTCTACCAGTATCCGCCTCCGAATCCAAGGTTGAGCGACGGAAACGAAAAAGAATTTGCAGGCCCGGAAACGGTCAGGAGCGTCGTTGACGGGAAAGAGAGTTGCACTGGTGTTTCTGCTTTTGACAGACAGTTGGTCGAGAAGGATGCCGGATGTCTGGATAAGGTTCTGGATTCTCGATATGCTATCCTAATGCAAAATGAAATTCTCGAATCTTTTAGAAGGAGCTTGAGAAACCCTATAAACAACCGCATAAAATCTCTGAAAAAACGCTTGGGTAAAATAGAGCAGGACAAAAAACGACTCAACATGTTCGTATCGCAACAAAAAATGGGTGAGTTGATAAAGTATAATCTTCGAAAAATTAAAAAAGGCATGATTAGTGTTGACCTGCTCGACTGGGAAACAAATGAAATGAAAACCATCGACCTTGATCCTTCCCTATCTCCTTTGGCAAACATGGAATCATGTTTTAGGAAAGTCTCAAAAGCCAAGAGAGGTTTTTCCATTGTTGATGAAAGATTGAGAAACACCATACAGGAAATTGACGCATTGCAGGACCTGGATTACCTGGTTTCAGAAACTTATAGTCTTAAGGACTTGGAGCGCTTGGCCGATGATGTCCAATTCATTTCTCATTCCGGATCGGACAACACGTCCAAGACTCCAGGGAAGAAAAGTGAATCCCAGCCTAGCCCCTATATTGAGTATAAGTCCCCAGGAGGTCATAAAATCATGGTGGGAAAGAGCGCAAGGGGAAATGAAATGATTCTGAGGGGCCTCGTCGGCAAGGACGATCTATGGCTTCATGCAAAAGACTGGGCCGGCGCCCATGTATTTCTAGCGGCGCCAAGCAATTTCCCCGTCACACATGAGGATATTGTTTTTTCAGCCGGTCTGGCGCTTGGGCATTCAAAAGGAAGGAGCGAGACCAAAGGAGAGGTCATGGTAGCAAACGTCAAGGATGTGTCACGAATTAAAGGCGGCGTTACAGGGCAGGTGAAAGTCAAAGCTTATCAGTCGGTGGTGGTGGTTCCTCTGGTAGACTGTCAGTTGAATGAAGACGGTCGGCAGAAATAATTTTCTACCGACCAGTATGGGGTGTTTATTTTTTCATAATGTCCTGTTTGGTAACATTCATCAATCGTATTGCCTTGTTATCCTTTCCCACAACGGTGTATGCGATTCTGACAATGTCACCGGGTTCAGGGGTCTTCCCTATCAGGGCTTCCTTCAGATCAAAAGTAAGTTCTTTTCCTGTTGACTTACCGTATTTGGTCTGGGGGGTTATGTTGAGGTCATATTCCTCAACCACGATTATTTTGTTGTCCTTGTCGTATTTTACCGTTTTGCCCTGGGCGACTTCAGCGGACATGGCGGGAATTGCCATCAACATGACCAGAGCTATTGAAGCAATGCAAAGCGTAAGGTTCCGTTTCATTTTTATTTTCCTCGCTGGCAAGAGATTTTCTAGCGTCATTCTAGGCCGCTGATTTCTTTTCTCTAAGCTCTTTGGCCGCTCCCGAAAACATTATCATGCAGATATAGATGCAAATTGCGCCCACCGCGCCGAGGATCAAAACTGTAGCCGGCATATCAATCTTGAACTGTTTGAGAATAATGGACACCATACATGCCAGCACCGCAAGACCGAAAGCTATTCTGATGCCATAACCCTTGGCGTATTTTGTAGCCACGGTTCCAATCTGGGCGCCAATCGCCGCTCCCGCCAACATGACGAACACAGCCCATATTTCGATACGCCCCTTGGCGCCGTAAGTAAATGTTCCATACAAACCGGAGATCATAACCTCGAACAGGTCGGTGCCCACAGCGATATGGGTCGGACAGCCAATGAGGTATACAAGCGCCGGCATTCGGATCAATCCGCCGCCTATTCCCAGGAAGCCAGCCAGCACACCAGTGAGAAAACTCACGCCTATCGGAAGCCATGCTGAACATGTAATGCCGGCCACCTTGAAATGAACCACCGGAGGAATATTGATCCTGTGAAGAGTCTTATACCACGTTATGCCTTCTGCTCCGTGTTCACCAACATCACCGGCCTTTTTCTTTTGCGTGGCCTTGTAATAGTCATAGAAAACCATGAGAGCAATGAGGGCCAGCAGGCCAATGTAGACCCATCTGACAACGGGACCTACCTCGCCAATACGCTCCAGCCACATGACCACCTGGGCCCCACATTCAATACCGACAACAGTTCCGACTATCATTATGAGGCCAAGCTTGTAGTCAACATTTCCAAATTTTGAATGACGGAAAGTCGAAATCATGGATTTGCCGGCTATGTGCGCAATGTCAGTGCCGATTGCAAACGCCATTGGAAAGCCTAGTATATTCAATCCGGGCGTAACCATCCAGGCGCCGCCCATTCCAAAAAAACCTCCAATGCAACCTACGGCAAATCCTATAAGAACCAACCCCGGCCAGAAAATCTCGATTCCAGCTATGGGCATATACATCATATACCAATCCATATTACTATCCTCCTAAGACTACAATGTTTTTGGATTGAGAATTCATGAATCATCAATGTTCAACTATTTTTCTGGATGTCAGGTCGATCCCTACACGTTTCATGATGAAATCGGTGAGCAGACCAAATGTAACGCCCATAATGGCAGTTATTATGGTACATTCAATTCCAAACCACACTGGATTGGTATTGTATGAATCTACGAAGTAGCGGGCTATTTCACCATGAGCCCGTCGGGAATCAGCCACAACCACCAACATTTCCGCTGGGCCTCCAGCGGCCTGTACGATGTCAGGCAATATGGCGGTTATAATGGCCGTAACCAGAATCATAAAACCACAATAATACTTCCTCATATCGTCAAACCTCCTTACGGTTGTCTAAAGCCGCTGCTTTCTTTCAAGGTTGTCAACGGTCTGCACAGTAGTCTGCAACGGGCATGCCATGTTATGATTTATAAATATAAATAGCCTCTTGGGCGGTATTGGTTTTAAGAGGGAAGCCAAGAGAGCCTCAACAGACTACAGATGTTGATATGAACTGTCGGATTTTTTTACACTATGTAAAATGACCTATTCTGAATTCTTGTTCGGCTCAAATTTGGTGGCCCACGAAAACTTTTTCATTGAAACAATGGATTAACTGACAGATTGGGGGCGCTTTAGTAAAATGGGCACGTTTATTGCTTTTCAATATTTAAGTGGTTAGAACGGTAACTGTGTGACGCGTTTGCCAAGGATGAACAGGGGATTTTAGAATATGAATACATTAGTTTTAAAGATTCGTAATTTCTTTACCGGAAAGATGACCAAGACTTCAGCGTCTTCCAAATCCAAAGTTTCACGCGCTTTCAAGTTCAAATATTCCTGTTTCATGGATTTGTTGGCGTCTAATGCAGAGTTACTGGACATAATCACGGACATAGAAGAGAAACTGAGGGGGCAGAATATTTTTGGCATGTCCTACGTGCGATCACAGGCAACTCGGGCTGTTTTCCATACTTTAAGAATGGTAAAGAGTCTTGATGACCTTTCTTACCACAATTATCCGATGCTATTTAATGTTCTCAACGACATTAACAACAGAATTAATGAAGAATTGAGCAAGAGAAAGGAGCTTCCTTCTGCTGACTACATTCTTCCGTATTCGGAAATTGGAAAGGACATGGCGGACTGGGTCGGTGGCAAGAACGCAAACCTCGGAGAATTGAAGAACAAGGTAGACATGCCGGTTCCTGAGGGTTTTGCTATTACAACACGCGCATGTGATTTTTTTCTCGGGTCGAATGATTTGATTGATGAAATCAACAGACTGAGAATGAATCTAAATGTTGATGATCCCAACGCTATTCAGGGGGTGAGCGCTGAAATCCAAAAACTGGTTGTCAACGCTGACATGCCGGGTGAACTTGAAGAAGCCATCATGAAGGCTTACGGTCAGATGTCCGGAAAAATCAGTCTAAGGACCGGCAAATCAGATCCTCCTCATGTAGCGCTAAGGAGTAGCGCAATTGGGGAGGACAGTGAGTTGTCATACGCTGGGCAGTACCTATCGATATTGAACGTTCAAAGCCATGAGATTTGTGAAACCTACAAAAAAATAGTGGCCAGTCTCTATACGCCCAGAGCTATTTCGTACAGACTCCACAAGGGGATGCGCGATGAGGACATTTCGATGAGCGTTGCCTGCATAGAAATGGTTTCGTCTGTGGCTAGTGGAGTAATGTATACGAGGCATCCCTACAATCTTATAAGCAACGATATACTAATCAACGCGGTGTGGGG
>CAITZA010000272.1 GCA_903896745.1 uncultured Desulfomonile sp.
TTGAACACCATTAATTGAGGCGTCGCTTCCAGAATGGCATGTATGAGGCGGTACTGTTCTGCTAGCATACGCTCGGGTCGCTTGCGATCGGTTATGTCCCGAGCGAAAGCGCAATTATATTCATGTCCTCCTGTCTCAAGAATAGTTTAGCCCTTTTTTAAAGAAAAGCATCGTAGCCGTAGGATAATTGCCAAAATGAGAGGAGCTTTTAGTGAACCGGTTTTTTGAAAAAAAGATGCAAGGAATCGTCCCCGTGGGATAAATCAATGGCGCATTATTTTGAAATTGATGAAACATGAGTCATGCAATGTTTCAGGACGACTAACCTTTTCTTAATATTGTTGGCCGAAGCGCCTTCGATCTTACCAAAAACCCTCCCACAAAAAAACTTGTTATTCCTGATCCTCTTGGATAACATGGTCAAAATTTTCCTCATGGTTGGGTTTATACAGATTTCCTGGAGGGTGTAAAGATGCGAAGGATTTGCTTCTTGCTAGTGGTATGCCTGTTAATTCCATTCAGCGTATTTTCTGATGATCTGGTGACAAACCTCATCCCCTCAGGGCTTCCTTCTTCAACATCCTCAACCACCACTACCATTTCAGGCGCGTCCCTTTCAAGCATCCCCATGCTTAGAGGAATGGTTCAGGACAAGATTGAAATCAACCCTTATGCCATGATCGGATATCAGAAAACCGGCGTAAATATGACCGTCCCCATGAACGTGGATTATGATCCGTTTCCCGCTATTACGGGCGCTCATCTCAAGTTGGGATCCATTGATGTCACGCTTGAGGACTTTAATTTCTGGTATGGAACTGCTGGCGCTAATATCATACTCTCACCAAAGCTGACTCTTTTTGGATCTGTCTCTGGTTATCTGCCTAAAACATTTCTGGAATATGGTCATCAGCCGGTTTCGTTCGGCGCCGCCACTGCAAACCCTGAGTTCACCATGACAGGCTACGGTCTGGAATTATGGAATATACAGTGCGGAGCTTCTGTAGAGTTTGTCCAGGGGTATTCTGTTATATTGGGAAGTCTTTGGCAGCATACATCGATGAAGTATGAAGATATGAGGATTGGCTCAACTCCGGTGAACCCTTCTCTAAGGCAGGACTTCATGTTGAAGAACTGGGCGCCGTTCGTCGGACTCCAGTACCTGCAACCTCGCGCCTATCGGGCAAGCGTGATTTACAGCCCTTATCTAACTTCCTCGGGTAACCTGAAAAGTACCACGACCACACCCGTAGCAACCACGTTGACATACAGTCTCAATCAACCCGGATATCTTGTTGGAGTCACGGGTGAATACTTCTTGCCAACACCGGAGTTATTAAGCCTTAGTGTATGGTTTACGGGCGCGGCCTCTGTGATTCGTGGCGATTCTGAAGCTCAGTTCGATGCGCCTGGTATTTCGATCAGCTCAAACACGTCTGGACTCACTGTTTCCCAGTATAGTATCGGTGGTGGGTTCACATTCGGCGTTGTGTTCTAGTCAGCTAACCTTTTTTATTTCCGATTCATTTACTGTTTCTGTAGGGCCTACCCTCGGTTTGCCCAGACCATTGGGCATGCTTTTATTCATACCCCGACAGTCAAGGTGTTGAAGTATCACTTAAGGGATCAATACTAGTAAAAAAATTGTGAGAGTACATTATGTTTGATTTTTTGCTGAACGGGAAACAGCTCGACATAAAGCAGGAGGCTCGTGATCTTGTCAGATGGGTTCCTCGCAAAATGATACTGGATATGGACGCTGAGCGGATCAAGTTTCCGAAGGAATTTCTTCAGGAGGCCGGTCGCCGAAATCTGCTGGGGGTGCGATATCCGGTCCAGTGGGGTGGTAGAGGTATGGATTGGGTAACCACTTGCATGATCATGGAGGAGATTGGAACCCTGGGATACATCTTTGCCTGCACATTTGGAATTGGGGCTGAACTGGTGTGTGACGCCATTGTTCTGCACGGAACGTCTGAACAGAAAGAGAGATATGTCAGGCCGTTGCTCAGGGGTGAAATCTTTGCTGCGGAATGCCTGACAGAGCCTCGGGGCGGGTCTGATTTTTTTGGGACAACGTCGCTGGCTGAGGACAGAGGGGATCATTTTCTGCTGAACGGCCAGAAAAGATTCATAGTAGGCGCTGAAGGGGCTGACTTTTTTCTTGTCTATGCAAAAACGGACATGAAGGCGGAGCCGCACAAGGCATTGACGTGTTTCATAGTTGAAAGAACAGAAGGTGTTAATGTTGAATATTTGTATGGTCTTATGGGATGCCGTGGTGGGGGCGCCGGGCGCGTTGTGTTTAGAAATGTCAGGGTTCCAAGACAGAACATCGTAGGCAAGCTGAACGGAGCGTATTCGGTTTTTAATACCATGATGATTCCAGAGCGGCTCGGCACGGCCGCAATGACAATAGGCGCAGCCAGACCCGCCCTCGATGTCGCCACATCCTACACCTCCAGGAGAAAGGCTTTCGGACAGACCATCAATCAATTTCAGGGGGTGAGTTTTCAGGTGGCCGAGGCTTCCATGTTGCTCGATGCGGCCCGATCCCTTGTTTACACAACAGCCAGATCAGTAGACGCAGCCTGCAACCAGAACCTAATCAGGCGGATGGTTTCAGAAACAAAAAAGTTCGTCACTGAGTCGTGTCAAAAGGTTTCCCATAACGCCATGCAGGTTATGGGGGGAATTGGGTATACCAATGTTTACCCGGTCGAAAGAATTTTCCGGGATTTAAGACTGGCGTCAATCTGGACCGGAACGAACGAGGTCATGTCTGTCATAATAGCGAGCGAATGGTACAAGGAATTCATGAAACAAAAACAGGCAGGGCTTGGACGAGACTTCGAGGCCGATGCGACCGAGGCTGAGGCTGTTGATGAAAAAATCTACAGTTAAACCTTCCATTATTCTGACAAGTTGACATTCGTCTGGCATGTGGCGGTTTTGAAACCGCTACATCTCAATCTTTTGGAATTATTTCCAAGTCGCACTGATCTCCAAAAACATTTTTCATGGATTCCTGGAGAGAGATCATGTCGTTCATTGTCTCGGTTTCAACCACGAGCTCACCGTCATCGAATATTCGGAGTCGCCCCATTTTTTGAAGTTCTTCCGTAGCTCTTGCAGGGTCAACCGTAATCCAGCCCTTCATTCTTCTCAATAATTCAGCCCCGGAAAATTCTCGTTCAATAGTAAGGTCTATCTGTCGGTACTTTCCAAACCATCCGATTTTTGCCGGTCGATCCAGTCTAGGAAGTACAGGATCTTTCATTGCCGCGCACCTGAACCACACTCGAGCTCTAATCATAAAGCAAAACCCCTGTTCAGAATTCATCCATTCGACCTGATTGACTAAACATCATCCGCCGTGAAAATTCAAGAACCTGATTGAAGCGAGCCATAAATATAATCATTTTTTCGCGTAAAATTAAGGACTCACGCGATATAGCTAAAGTTAAAAACACTTTTCAAAACAGTCATTTTCTGTTATAAGGTTTATCAATGATCATTTGCTTTGACGATATTACTTTTTAGTATTGCTTCCTCAACATATTTAACCTGTTAAGCACATCATAGGAGGCTGTGTGTCATTGAAGCGGTTCATTTTGCCAGGCTTGTTAGTTATATGTTTCATTTTTGCTGGAATCGTCTCTTCAAACGCTGAAACCAAGAGCGCATCGACAGCTAAGAAAAATGTTTCAAAGAAGACGGTTCAAAAGAGTTCACAGATTAAGAAGACCAAGGCCAAGCCGGTCAAGAAGAAAATCATCAAGCCGGCATCCAATATCATTCAGGCCAAGGCCGTCTACTGCGTAAATCTTGCCAATAATGAAACGATAATGGCTAAAAACGAGAATGAAAAGCTTCCAATTGCGAGTTTGACCAAGCTGGTGTCGGCTCTGGTGACCCTGGAAAACATGTCTTTAGATGGTAAGGTGAAGGTGCCTGACCACATAAAAACAGTGCCTAAATCAGTTGTTGGGTTAAAAGCCGGTGATGAACTGACTGTAAATGACCTTTTGCACGGCATGCTAATAAGTTCGGGAAACGACTGCGCTGAAGCCCTTGCATGTTCTTTCCCCGGCGGAAAGCAGAAATTCGTTTCAGCCTTAAACAAGAAGGCTAAACAACTGGGAGCGAGGAATAGCGAGTTTTTCACACCTAGCGGACTGGACCGCAAACCTGTGGGCGTCACTGATGAGATCAGGGAAGAAGAAGTTGACGCCAACTCCTCCACGGCCAAAGAGATCGGAAATATAGCCAGGATAGCTTTTTCCAACGACACAATCCGTTCCATCGTGCAGAAAAAGAGCTACGTGATGAATAGCGCTATATCTAAAACCGGTTACCCCATTAGAAACACCAATAAACTTCTGAGTGACAATCTGCCGGTGATTGGTGGGAAAACGGGGTTCACGGTTCGGGCGGGTCATTGCCTGGCGTCACAGTTTGCTCCGGACAAAAAGGATTTGTTGATCGTGGTATTGGGAAGCCCAAACCATTTCAATGACACCAGACTTGTTTACAGGAAGGCTGTTCAAAACAGTCTACCCCCAAAGAAAGCTTCCGGAGCTAAAATCGACCCGGTAGCCAAAAACTAGCCTTCAACATTTTTATGGTTGGCCATAGCGGACAACTTCGGGCGAATAATGCGCCGGTTGATGTCCGCTAAAAACTTTTTATGGGATGTGGATGAACTTTACCTAGGCAGGGTAAACAGGAAATTGACCCAGGAACCGGGTTGCGATTCGCACCAGATCTTGCCACCGTGGGCCTCGATTATTTTTCTGATATTGTAAAGTCCCAGACCGGTGCCACGTTTCTCACTCGTGTTTTCGTTCTTGACCCTGTAGAATTTTTCAAATATTTTTTCCGCCTCGTCAGGATCAACTCCAGGCCCCTCATTCCAGACATTAAATGTGTAGTGCGAATTCCCGAAAGAAACTCCGTAAGCTATTCTTCCGTTCGGTTTTCCATATTTCAGAGCATTCCCGAACAAATTGCGATAGACCACTTCCAGAAGCCTTGGATCAGCATTTACCCGGACCATCCCAACTCCACCCATGCTGGCGTCGTAGCTTTGGAATGAGTTGGGATAACGCTCTTTCAGGCCCAGCATTGCCGGCAGGATTACCTGTTCATAGAAGTCTTCAATGTGTTCTTTTCGTATCTGGAATTCGCCGTGCTCAATGTCGGCCAGGGTAAGAAAATCCCGGCTCATCGCCTCAAGAAATTTTGAGTGATGGTAAATTATTTCGAGCTGATCTCTTCTGGATGAATCGGTTTCCGTGTTCAGGAGCCTTTTGACAAAACCTCCTATAACGATAAGAGAGTTCTTCATTTCATGGTTAATAAAATGAACGGCCTCCATGTAGTTCTGGTTAAGCCGTTCGAGTTCTCTCATTATAGCCTTTTCCTTGCCAACGTCCTTGCTAATCCCCACGGTACCAAGGACTCTGCCTTCCCCGTCCTTCAATAAAGACAAAGTAAGGGAAATTTCAACTATATCGCCGGACTTATGCCTCAGTTGAGTCTGATAGTTGGTTATTCCACCAGAAAGTGTTACTTCTTCCAGGATCCTATCCCGCTCCGCCGAATCGACCCATATATCCGATATTTTTCTACCTTGGACCTCTTCCGAACTATAACCGAGGAAACTTTCAGCCGCAGGATTGAACTCCACGATTCGCCCTTCAAGATCAGTTGTAATGATGATGTCAGCCGAGGACATCAACACACCTTCGAGGTAACTTCTTTCCTGTGATAAAGCTTCTGTTCGGCTCCACATCTCCTTGGCAAGGTTTGAAGCAAGTTTCCTGTAGCGCTCTTCAGAAAACCTGAGCATCGTTTCCAGTTCGGAGATTTCAATCTGGCGGCCTATGAGATCCGCTGTTTCCTGAAGGAAAAACTCGTCCTCCGGAAGCATGCTATGCTCAAATGAGAAGTTTGCGCATATTTTTCCTTTAGCGACGTTTTCAACCCGGATCTCCTGAACAGAAACTGTCCCTTCTATCTTATCGGGCATCCTGCCGTAAAGTTTGCCATTTATCTCTATCCAAATCCTCAGGAACGGTCCGGCGCCCATTGATTTTTCTATTTGACTGATGACCAGGTCAATCTTACTCTCCAACGAGGATTTTTGCATCATTGTCCGACTCACGGATATCAGACCCGAGAGCTTTTCCATCATGGCCGAGAGAGTCTTTTGGGACTGGATCAGCGCCTTCCTGCAAGTATCCTCATGATCGGTTAACGGGCGGACTGTTTCCAAAAGAAGACCGCTACCTTCTGAATCCTGGAGATAACCAAAACTTACAAGACAGGAAATTCCGAAACGCGCCTGCAAGTGATCAGTGTTCAGGACAGTAGGATTTTTAAAGAGAGACCGTAGTTGGCAAACTGCGCATGGTTCATCGAGTTCCGCCAGTATTTCATAACACTTACGATTGACGTCGCCCTTGCAATAATCCTTTAGTCTTCCATTCATGGCTATTATTTCATAATCGGAAGAGATCAGAGCGCAGGGACCTGGAATGTTTTCTACAAAATCCTCTAGGGTTAAATGCAGCATTTTGGATTTGTTACCACCGGACAAAATTAGATTATCCTTTGATTTAGGCTGAGGACTCTAAGCGTTTCTGGCCTGAAATTGTAACGGTCAAAATAAATTGATGCCCCTGGGGAAATATGTTCCTGGCTACGATGTTCTTTTGAAGGAGGCCAAGTAATGCTTCAAGCGATTAAACACGCTCTCTAACAATTTATTCTCAATTATCTCACTTGGAGCGTTAAGTCAATGATAACAGATTTGAAAAAGAATTTCGACCAGTCCTTTGTCCAGGCTCCAGTTTGAGAAGGTGAAGATGTTATCTTTTTCAAAAGCCTACGAATACAGGATGGCGGCTCACTGACGTATGTTGGGGATCTCTGCAACCGGCGCTGGCGCCCGTTAAAATTTCTAAACTTGAAACTGGTGGTGTAAAAATTGTAATATTGAAAGACAATTGGATATGGATTATCGGGACCCTGGTTTTGAGATTCATTGCAGTCTTCCTTGTCTTGACGGTCTTGAACATCCCGACAGTGAAATCCGGGGCTACAATCCGCTGAGAGATGTCAACGGACGCTCCTCCTGTCATGTGTCATGGATTAAGACGCAATAACTTGATTTGGGGCCCTTTTTCATTTGACTCACCCTTTTCTCAAGGAGGTGACTTATGAAGGGAGTGGTGCTTGCTGGTGGATTGGGAACGCGCCTCTATCCTCTTACAAAAATTACTAACAAGCATCTTTTACCAGTCTACAACAGGCCCATGATAACCTATCCTGTTGAATGTCTGGTAAAAGCGGGCGTTACTGACATTCTTGTCGTGACAGGGGGCAATAACCCCGGAGACTTCCTGAGGCTTCTTGGTAACGGTAGGGAGTTTGGTGTGGATCATATCAATTATGCCTACCAGGAAGGTGAAGGTGGCATAGCGGACGCGTTGTCTCTTGCTGAGGCTCATGCCAATAAGGGGCCAATATGTGTCGTTTTAGGTGACAACATCATCGAAAAAAATATTAAGGACGCTGTTGATTCTTATCGCTCACAGGGATCGGGCGCTAAAATACTTCTCAAGGAAGTTCCTGATCCGACACGGTTCGGGGTTCCGGCCCTGGAAGGAGAGAAGGTTCTGTACATTCTCGAAAAACCCAGTAATCCCCCGTCGAGTTTTGCTGTCACAGGCATATACATGTTTGACTCACAGGTTTTTGATTTCATAAAAGGATTGACGCCATCAGAGCGGGGTGAACTCGAGATAACGGATGTTAATAATCTTTACATAAACCAGGGGGCCATGACTTGGTCTATGCTTGATGGTTGGTGGACGGACGCTGGAACATTTGATTCTCTACTGAAGGCCTCCAACCTGGTTGCGCAGGGAGGCGCCAACAAGATTTGAGCCCAAAAATATCCAA
>CAITZA010000273.1 GCA_903896745.1 uncultured Desulfomonile sp.
AAACCCGGACATGGGGTTTGCAAGAGGGCACGGCGGACACGGCCCGCCCTACGAAGACGTGGCTTGAACAAATGTGGGTACTGTAATAGAATATTTTTGTGAGGATTGCTCCTGAGGCGGTTTTTGTTGTGCTGTTCAAATGAACGAGGGGTGTTTAATGATGGACTCAGGCATAATTCAGAAACTGGAAGATGAGATATCCAGCCTGTCACGCGACGAAAAGCTGGCTCTGCTGCGAAAACTTACCAAAGAATTGGAGGGGACGACAAACACTTCTAAATCCATCTCTGATTTCCGAGGCATCTACGGATCAGGACGGGGCTTGTGGGACGACCTTGACGCGCAGGAATACGTTAATTTAATTAGGCAAGATAGACTATGAGCCTTGATGAGTCTCTGGGAGGTGTGGGGAGTCTTTTTGTCGATACAGCCCCCGTCATTTATTATATTGAGGGACATCCTGCCTACGGGCCGATAACCAGGACAATCTTTGAGCATTTTGTAAACAATGGTATTCGTCCGTACTCATCGGTACTGATGCTGACTGAAGTTCTGGTCAAGCCTGTCCAGATGAATGACGTGGCGTTGGTCAGACTTTTCAGCAACTTCATAAGATCGCACTACAATTTCAGATTGATTGACATAAATCCGGATATTGCAGAGACAGCCGGTTACTTACGGGGGAATCACCAGTTTCTAAAGACCATTGACGCATTGCAGATTGCATCCGCAATACATGTGAAAGCCGAAGTTTTTGTGACCAACGACGAGAGACTCAGGAAAATTGCCGGACTGAAAATCCTGGTATTGAAAGATTATTTTTAAATACTGAAGGTATTGCTTTGTTATGTCGAAATGACCAGGCCCGTTATTGCCCGGATGATAATGATGTATTCACGCAAACATGGGGTTAAAACCCGGGCAGGGTATTTGCAAGAGGGCACGGCGGACACGGTCCGCCCCGATAAGGCATCAGGAGTTATTGTTTCAAAGTTTCATTAGCCTGTTGTTCCAGGACCTTTTTCATCCATGCGTTAAGGCTCAATCCGGAAGCGGCGGCGGCCATGGCTACGTCTCTATGAAGGGCCGGGCCTAATCTTAGTCTGATATCACCGGAGTAGGGTTTGTCAGGTTTTTTTCCGGTTTTCTCGCAGAGACTCAGGTATTCCTCAACTGAATGTCTGAGCGCCTGTTCCAATTCCGAGACTGACTCTCCCTGGAATGTAACAACGTCCTGAATACCGGCAACGTCTCCATGAAACAACCTGGCTTCAGGATCAAAATCAAAGACCCCAACGTATTCCTTGTATCTAAGTATGTTCATCCGATTTGACTCCTGCATTGACCAAGAAGCGTCTAACACTCCTGACCGAGCCTTTATCAACGGTTGGCCTGGGGTGTGGTCTATGAAAAACGGCGTAAACATTGTTAAGGATGACGGTTACCCTGGAACCTTCAGCCTCATGAACTTCAGCTCCAAGAGCTACAAACAGGCTTTCAATGTCGGTCCACCTGATCCCGGAGTGGACAGGATGAAGGAAAACATTTTTCAGGGTATTTCGCTGTTTGCTGTTCATGTTTTATGGTGGCATTCCATGATACCATTGTCAAGGGTTGGGAAATTTAATGTTAAACACATCCGGATAATATTCGATGTATTGTTGGGCGGACCGTGCCCGCCGTTGTTATAACCCCAAAATTATGATTGAAATGAGGGGGAGAATGGCGTACCGTGTTTACCGATGTAATTATTACCGGTAATTCGATCGAAATGATCAGGCCCGTTATATCGTGGATGATAATGATTTATTTACGCAAACGTGTGATTAAAACCCGGACATGAGGTTTTCAGGAGGGGCCGGCGGGCATGGCCCGCCAAGATTTTGAGAAATGACCTCGCGAGGGGTAAAATTGACTACCTGGATGATGTTACAATGATACCATCTGTTCTTGCTCAACATCTACGTCAGGGCATAGAGGATTTTCTCCAGACGACATTCCCTGTATCGACGCCGACGTTTCATGGGGCGTTTGACCGACTCCTTGGTCCTGCTGGCAATGTGTTCAAAGGGCCATACCTCAAGTTGCAACTGCCTTTCCGTAAGGGCGCAGGCGGTCCAGACTTCTTCCCGGAGGTCCCGCTCAAATTCCGTCCATACCTTCACCAGGAGAAATCGTTCCGGCGCCTTTCCGGATCAAATCTGAAATCCACCATAGTGGCTACCGGAACCGGATCAGGCAAGACGGAATGCTTCCTCTACCCGATCCTGGACTATTGTTATAAACACCGCCATGAACCCGGAATCAAAACCATAATCATTTATCCCATGAACGCCCTGGCCTCTGATCAGGCCGGCCGGATAGCAAGGATAATATTTAACAATCCAAATCTGAAAGGCTCTATAACGGCAGGCCTGTATGTCGGGCAAAGGAGTGAGACTCCGGTTCGGGTGATGGCGGCCGATTCTGTGATAACCGACCGTGAAACCCAGCGCCTCAAACCACCGGACATCCTGCTGACCAATTACAAAATGCTGGACTACCTGCTGATCCGTCCGGAGGACGCTGCCCTGTGGAGCCTCAACGGCCCGGAAACCTTGCGTTTCATCGTTGTTGATGAACTTCACACGTTCGACGGGGCCCAGGGCACTGATCTGGCGTGTCTGCTCAGGCGACTCAAGGCAAGGCTCGGATCGCCTCAGGATCACATCTGTTGTATCGGGACGTCCGCCACACTTGGTGGGAAAGAGGATCAACATAGCCTCGTCAGGTATGCGCAAGAACTATTCGGCGAGACATTCGAGGATGACTCGATAATCACGGAATCAACACTGAGCCCGTCAGAATTTCTTGAGAACAGCGCAATAGAGACGGTAGACGTTGTTCCTTTTAACTACAAACCCAGACTTGATCCGCAGGCCTATGAATCCTATCCTGACTATTTACGGGCGCAACACACCCTATGGTTCAGGGAGGCCATAGACTCCAAGGAATGGCATAAAAAGTCGTGGCGAACAAAACTTGGAGAGCGTATCAGGTCGAGCGTTTTCTTCCGGAACCTTCTGGCGAGCCTCGACGGATCAATCCGGGACTATGAAGACATCATATCTGATCTCTCGAGGGCCACGCGTGAAATGATGGACGGTGACGACGAATACCGGCGCCTGTTACTCACGAGCTTTCTGGCGCTTGTATCCGAGGCCCGCTCATATCAGGTCGAACCAGAGGACGGCATTGACAGACTGTTGGATGATAACGCTCAGGTTAGCCCATTCCTTAATGTGCGTGTCCAGCTCTGGCTTCGTGAATTACGTCGCATGGTCGCTGATGTCGGATCAGCGCCGGACATACGTTTTGCGGATGACCTGACAGAAGCCCAATTACGGACCACGCTCCCGATAATACACTGCCGGGAATGTGGTGTGATGGGCTGGGCCGGTGTGAAGCGACAGAGTGATCCTGTTATCGATTCATCGCTCAAGAGCTTTTATTCAGCGTTCTTTCATAACGATCGAAAGGTGCGTTTCCTGTTCCCCGAGGAGAATTGCGAGACGGATGACGTAACCGGTGAGGCTCAGGACTTGTGTCCAGCCTGCCTGCGACTAGCCCCCATCAAGACATCAAAGACATGTGTGGCTTGCGGCTCGGAGAACCTTATCCGGGTTTTTGTTCCACATTCGAATATACCTGTCGATGAAAAGATCGAAGGGTCGCATGACTGCCCATACTGCAATGCCAGAAACAGCCTCACTATTGTCGGATCACAGGCGGCGAGCCTCACCAGTGTGCTGATAGCCCAGCTATTTTCATCAGGCTTTAATGATGACAAGAAACTGCTCGCATTTTCGGACTCGGTCCAGGACGCCGCCCATCGAGCCGGTTTCTTCGCCGCAAGGACATACAGGTTCAACTTCAGGACAGCCCTTCAGAAATACGTTCAGGATGTAGGCGCCGGCAAAACGCTGTCAGAGGCTCCGTCAGGTTTCTCAGACTACTGGCGCAACCGTATGGACATGAAGACTTATGTGGCGACCTTTCTTGCTCCTCAAATGGAATGGTTCCCCGATTATGATTACCTCAAAGAAGGAGGACACCTTCCTGAAGACTCACGCCTGATCGATGACATCAACCGCAGGATTTCATGGGAGATATATGCGGAATACGGTTTCAACTGCCGCATCGGCCGAACACTTGAAAAGACCGGATCGTCGATTGCCCATGTGGATATGGAAACTTTGAATCGGGCCTCAAATGAACTGCTGGAAATACTCCGTAACGAAATAGGCGGCCTACGGGAACTCGATGAAACTACCCTGAAGATATTCCTTCTTGGCGTTATAAACAACCTCAAGAGCCATGGCGGCATCGTCCATGAGGGTTTGAAAGATTACATTGGATCGCTCGGAGGGACCTATCAGATAAACAGGATGCTCCACTGGATGCCTCATATTGGCAAGACCTCCCGCGCTCCAATGTTCCTGACAAACCGCCAGAACACCAGATTCGGCCAGGTTACGGGCAATTTCGCCAACAGCAGGACGTGGCATCAGGATTGGGCGGAAAAGACCTTCCTTCCGATTGACCACTTTATAGCGTCTAACACCGACCATCTCTACAAACTGACCATCGGGAATCTTGTTTCATCTGGAATACTCTACGAGTCAGCCGCAAATTTCCATTCAAGGGTTTGGGGTCTTGATCCCGGGGCATTGGCCATAAGCATTCAGCCGGCAAGCTTCAGATGTGAGAGATGTGGTCACAATATGACCGTTGATTTTCATGAAGCGTCGCTTTGGGAGTTCGCTCCATGCATGCGCTACCGTTGTATGGGGCGTTATGCGAGGTTTGACAAGGGTAAGGACTATTACGGCACGTTATATGCCACCGGCGATGTAAACAGGATATTTTCATCGGAACATACGGGGCTTCTGAATCGGGATAAACGGGAGTTTCTTGAGTCCAGATTCAAGTCGGGGTCAAACCGTCGCGATCCATGGGATCCTAACCTGTTATCCTGCACTCCGACACTCGAAATGGGTATCGACATTGGTGATCTGTCATCAGTGATACTTTGTTCGGTACCTCCAACCCAGGCGAACTACCTGCAGAGAGTTGGGCGTTCCGGCAGAACCGACGGGAATTCGCTCAATACAACAATTGCGAATGCCAAACCGCATGACCTGTTTTTCTTTGCAGATCCATTAGAGATGATTTCCGGTAATGTCGATACACCGGGTGTTTTTCTTAACGCCTCTGCAGTGCTTGAAAGACAGCTTACAGCTTACTGTTTCGACAACTGGGTGGCCACAGGCATAACGGAGGCCGCATTGCCCAAACGCATGGGTAACGCGTTGAACAATCTGGATAAACCCGATGACTCAAAGTTTCCGTTCAACCTGCTTGAATTTATCTCCGGCAGACATTCAGCATTGCTCGAGGGATTCATCAGGCTTTTTGAGGGATCATTAACCGATGAATCCGAAACAGGACTTCGCCGCTTCATAGAAGGAAACAAGTCTACCGAGGGCAGCCTCACATGGAAGATACTCAATGGGATTCAGGGCCGAAAGGCTGAACGGGACTCGCTGCGCAAGAAGCTTAGGACGCTAACCGACAGGATCAACAAAAAAAAGAAGAACCCGGCAAAGAGCCAGCATCACGAACAGGAGACTGAGGACCTAGAGCAGGAAAAGGAAGGCATATCTGGAGTTTTGAAGAGCATCCGGGATCAGAACACATTCAATTTCATGACGGATGAGGGGTTGCTCCCCAATTACGCATTCCCGGAAGCGGGTGTCTCGCTCAGATCCGTGATTTATCGGAAGAAGGATCAATCGTTCAACGCAAAAGCCCATTACGTAACATGGACCGAACAGTATCAGAGATCGGCTGTCAG
>CAITZA010000274.1 GCA_903896745.1 uncultured Desulfomonile sp.
GAATCGTCTCCGGACGCCCAAAAAAAATATCAGGAAGTAAGAGATAAGATTGGTCAGGGAGTTCAACTGGATGTCTTAATGGGTCAGAGTGATCGCCAATGAGTAATGATTCAACAATAAGAACGTTCCTGGCAATTGACATCGATCAGCTGTGCAGGGAGTATATCGGTCGAGTTGTATCGGAGTTACAACTCAGCCGGGCGGATGTGAGTTGGGTCAAACCCGGAAACGCGCATCTGACCCTGAAGTTTCTCGGCGACATTTCTTCCGGAACCCAGACTCTCATTCAGGAAGCTTTGAAGAACATTTTTATGAATCAGGAGCCATTTGATTTAATTCTGTCCGGGGTAGGGGTGTTTCCCAGCTTTGAGAAACCGAGAATCGTGTGGGTCGGGATTGAGGACAAGTCCCGTACGCTGGCTGGGCTATTTGAACTTCTAGAGCCCATATTTGAGTCATTTGGCTTTCCCCGGGAGAAAAGAAGATTTAATCCGCATCTAACCCTAGGCAGGGTCAGGTCTGGTTCAGGCAGACAGGCATTGAACCAGGCGATCCATGATAGACTTAACTACAGAGGATCTCTTTTTCACGTTGATCACGCCACCCTTTACAGGAGCGATCTAAAACCCTCGGGAGCCGTTTATACCAAGCTGTTTCATTTCCCTTTTTCGAGGAAGCAAACCTGATCTTTCGTGTTAGGCAGAATCTCAGAAAAACTTGAGGCCTTCGCATGGAACCAAATCCTATGGACAAGAATCTTCGTATTTTTTATAAATGTTTCAATATTTTGTTCCTGGCCTTCTCGATTTCTGTTTTGTTCCTGGCCAATCCTTTTGTTTCAAACAGGCTGGCTGTCGCTGATATAGCTTTGGAGGTTGTTACAAAGGCGCAGGGCGCCCCTTCTGAAAGCGACACCGCCCCACAGAACATCCTGGAGAACGTCTCGAGAGCGGCAAGTCATGGTCCGCCACCACAGACAGACGTTACGAAAGAAATACTAATGTCGGACGATCCGTGCCTGCCTCCCTTATATAAGGACTGGAGCGAGTTTTCAGCCGACTCGGACGATTACCGGCGTCGAAACAGGATTACTGGAGCACGAATACTTATCAATCTGGAAACATATAACATAGCGTTGGAAGCCATTATGTCGGGAGGAGAAAACAAACTAATTCTATCGCAAAATGTTGCTGTCGGGGATGCGAGAACCCCGACACCTCAGGGGTCGTACATTCTCAATCATATTTATTGCTATCCGGACGTGCTGTTTTTCGGAGAGAACTCAAAACCAGTATCCGGTCTTTACAACGGCTTCCTAGCTCCACTACTCGTTTGCGATGACAATATGAACTGTAGGCGAATAAAGGACCTTGGGATCCACGGGTTTCAGGGAAAATTTCATCCCAACTTGTCGGCCGTTAACCTCGAGACTTTTGGCGCCGTATCAGCCGGATGTATCCGAATTCCCGACCCTTGCAGCTTTAAAATGGAATTGATAAGAATTGTGGGAATAGGACCTTTGAAAAACAATGATCGAGGATCATATCATTGGCTTAAGAAACCTGTTGAAGTCATAGCTTATAAAAAGGATTTGGAAACAGGTGAAAATACGATCGTCTCCATTCTGGAAGAATCATTTTCCTCATTGGGTTCGGAAATTTCCAATATTGTCAAATCCCTATATAAGTAGACACTATGAAAAATGACTCGAAAGGTGATTGCGGACTTACTACTACTGCAACCACACCGGCACATGCCTCAATAAAAATATACTTCCAATAAGGAAAAGCCCTATGGCCATCCATGATAATGGCGCTTTCATTTTGTCACCTGGATAATGTTCATTATTTTATGCAATAACTTGCATTTCGGTCTTACCGAGTTTTTAAACACTGAGTTTCTACTTAATACCAAGCTCGCTGAAGAGTCAACCTTGTAACGCGTAAACGGCGACCTCTAGTATCATAGGGTCGCCGCTCTCACGAATAAAACGGGCTTGAATAAAAGCCCAAGGATTAAAAGGACCTCGTGTCCCGGATGGGGGGGTTATGGGGGAGGGAGGGTGTCCACCCGGGCGAGGTCTAATCAGAGAATCTATCGGTATCAACCGATTGACGTTCTCACAGTTAGGGACTATAGATAATATAAGAGAAAAAGTCAATATAATACTTTAACAAGTTATCATATCTATTTGATATGTAACTTGAATATATGAAATTCATATCGAAGCTCCACGCAGTCGCGGAACCTCCTCAGAAACATAACTTAATAATATAGCTATCAAGTTCCGTCTCCCCCTTGTTTACCCAGACCAGTTTTTCAAAGCCATTTTATGACATTCTGGAGGGTAGGGCGCGTTTTTTGTCGAATATGACGCCGGGGTTCCTGGAAGGGGTTAGGTGAACAGGTCTGAGCCAAGAGTAAGAATTATGGTCATGAGACTTAAAATAATCAGCCCAATGACTGACAGCCAGGCGACCGCGTTAAACAGCCTTCCATTGGTATTTTTTCTCATCACCTTGGGATCATTTATTAATATCAACATGAAAACAAGAACGACCGGCAGCACCAACCCATTGATTACCTGCGAAATATACATCAGAGAAATGAGTGGGAGATTTGGCAAGAGGATGATTATGCCAGAGAAAATGATTGTGAAGCAGTACAGCCCGTAGAATTGCGGGGCTTCGGAAAATTTTTTGTCGAGGCTGGATTCCCATCCGAAGGCCTCACATATAGTGTAGGCTGTGGAAAGAGGCAGAATTGCCGCTGCGAACATTGACGCGTTGAAAAGGCCGAAAGCAAACAGCCAGGTACAGTATTTCCCTGCCAAAGGCTCGAGAGCGAGAGCAGCTTGAGCCGCTTCATCGATTTTTATTCCGGCCTTGAACAGGGTTGATGCGCATGCCAGAATAATGAAAAACGCTACGACGCTAACCCCCAAAGACCCTATGACCACGTCGATCCGGACGGTTTTCAAATCCTCAACGCGTAACCCTTTGTCCACTACCGAGGCCTGCAGGTAAAATTGCATCCACGGCGCTATTGTAGTCCCAACAAGTCCGGTCAGCATGACCATGAAGGCTGCGTCTGCCCGGAAAGTAGGGGCTGCGACAGCCTCAACCACTTCAATCCAGTCAGGTTTAATAAGGAAGCCTGCCACGACATAGGCCACATAAAAGACGCAGGCGGTAAGAAAAACTTTTTCAACCGATCTGTAGGTTCCTTTGACGGCCAACCACATAAGGAAGAGAATACTGATGGGCACAGCCAGATACTTTGATATTCCGAAAATTTCGAGGGATGCGGCAATCCCGGCAAATTCGGCTATGGTATTGCCCAGATTTGTGACTATCAGCAAAATCATCATGTAGAAGGTTATTTTTACGCCGAATTTCTCTCGAATCAGGTCGGACAGCCCTTTTCCTGAAACAACCCCCATTCTAGCGCCCATTTCCTGCACAATCACCAGGACAATTGTGATCGGGATTAGTGACCACAGCAGAGAAAGACCGAAATTGGCCCCTGCGAGGGAATAAGTGGTGATACCGCCGGCGTCATTATCAACGTTTGATGTTATGATGCCCGGCCCAAGTAGCGCCATTACGCCCCATAGAGCTATCACGCGTGCTTTCCAGGGGCGAGGTTTGGTTTCTGTTGTCTGGTGCTGTTTATCAGGGGACAATATTGTTTCCTTGCAGCTATTTTCCCAAATGAGGCGCCAGTATTTCCAGGAGTGCCTTGAAACGGACAACTCCAGCAATGTGATTTTCCTCGTCAACCACTGGAACGCCCCTGAAGCCATATTTGGCAAACAAATAGGCCAGGTCTTTGGCTGCGTCATCAATCCTGGCAGTTATTACGCGAGTGGTCATTATTTTGCTCAGAGGCGTGAAAATCTCATTTGATAGTAATTCCCTCAAATTGATCACACCCAACAACCGGGCTTCATCATCTACGACATAAATATAATAAATAACGTCCACGTCCTCGGCGTGCTGCCGTATGTGAGCGAGCGCCTCAACTATTGTTTTGTTCGGACTCAAGGTGATGAACTGGGTTGTCATCAATCCACCGGCCTCGTCTTCATCATGCGCTAATAGACCTTTGACCTTTTCCTCATATTCCTGATCCATCTCCCGAAAAATGCCCGTAGCGGTTTCTTGTGGGAGATCGGCTATCAGGTCTGCGGCCTCATCTGGCGACATCTCTTCAATGATGTCCGCGGCCCTCTCAGGTTCCAATTGACGCATGATGGCGACCTGAACCTTGGGATCCATCTCTTCCAGGGCTTCCGCAATAACCTCTTCATTTAGCGAGTTGACTAGGGCGGAGCGCTCATGAACGTCCATGTCTTCAATGATGTCAGCAAGGTCAGCGGGATGAAGTTCGGCAAGCCTCGTTTGAGGAACCTGCAGCTTCAAATGATCTGGTTTTGCCAAAGGTTCAACGTAGTTCCAGGCAATGAACTTTTCTTTCAGCTCATAATCAAAAAACCATTTGCAGAACCTGGAAATCTGGTTTTCAACTCCCAGACGCCTTAACAAACCTACCAAACCCACGTCTACCTGGATCAGTATCAATTTGCCGTCTGATTCCAGAAATTTCAGATCATTAACCCTCTCGACCTTGGCCCCGTGAACATCGACAATCTGTTTATCCAGAAGGAACTCCCTGAGCAAAACCAGAGAGTCTTCATATGATGGTGTTTTCATGGAAACCGGAAGACTGGCTTCAGTCCTGATTAAAATCCTGGCGCCAGAAAGTTCCTGCACGTCTTGCCATTTGATGCTAAACTTGACCGTAGATCTTTTTTTCCTGTAAATTAATTCAATGACCTCTGGCTGGGGCTTGTCCAAATCTATTACAAAATCGCTTGTCCATCCCAGAACCGTTTCGTCAGCCGACACAACCGTCATGTTGAGCAGATCGCTGAGATAATGCTGTCTGATTGGCTGATGGTCCAAGAAAATTCCCCTAAAAAACTACGCAAAAAACAAAATTGTCTACTTCTTGTTCGGGTTTTATCACAGATTTTTCCCAGAATACTCCTAATATTGACACAAGCAATCCAAAAATTAAAAAATCCGTAATATCACAACAGATGAACAAAATTTTAATATTTGTCCAAAAGAATTCCTTTCAAACCAGAACTGTTGCATAATCGTAAACAGTTAAAGTTTTAGGAGTTGACCATGCCAGTAAAAAAGCAATTGGAAGTAATGCTTGCCGACGCGCCCGGAGAACTAGCCAAATTAACCGAAATACTAAGTAGCGAACATATCAACATAGAGGCGATGAATATCCAGGACGCCAACGAATACCTTCTGGCCCTGTACGATGTCCGGAGTCAGACTGGTCGCAGGGTGGCGCCGCGTGATTATTACGAAGCCATCCTGAAAGAGTCCGCCAAATATTCCATGATCAGGTTTATCACGGACAATCCTGAAAAGGCCGCAGATGTTTTGGGCTCCGCTGGATACAAGGTTAAGCTTGAAGATGTGATTGGCTTGGTCCTACAAAACAAGCCGGGACTTCTTAACAAGGTGTCAAAGGCCTTTGGAGACGCCGGAATCAACATATCCTACACCTACGGCGCCGGCTTTTCTGACAGCTTCTCAGCTCTTTTCATTTTCAAGGTGTCTGACATGGAAAAGGCTCTGGAGATGTTTCCCTCAGGATTGGTAGAATAGCCTGACAAGAACTCTGGAGAACTTGCAGGATTTAAATATCCCGGACAGCCAGCGGACAGCGCCATGCCTTTTCTGTGTGAGAGGAACGTCCGATAAGATATATTATGTTAACTCGCAGATCAGTATGGCGACTTGTTGACAATGCGATTTTCCAATCTTATCATCACACATCATGACATCAACAGGAATCAGGACCGATCGACCAAAGAGAATTAGCGCCGCCATTATCGCCATGAACGAGGAAGATCGAATCGTAAGTCTCCTGGACTCTCTGAATTTCGTCGATGAGATAGTCGTGGTTGATTCTGGCAGTACGGACAACACAGTCAAAATTTGCGAACGATATGGCGCCAATGTGATTCTCCATGAATGGATGGGTTACGTCCTGCAAAAACAGTTCGCTATGGATCGAACATCAGGCGAATGGATTCTATGCCTTGACGCTGACGAAGCCGTATCAGTGGAACTCAGGTCTGAAATTACTGAGGCCCTCAATAATGTTGACGACAAGGTAGTCGCCTTTTCTATCCCACGCTTAAGTCGTTACCTTGGCAAATGGATTTATCATGGTGGATGGTATCCTGACAGAAAGGTTCGGCTGGTGAGACGCGGAAAGGCGTCATGGGTTGGGGATTCCATTCACGAAAAACTGGAACCGGTTGGCATCACAGTCCAGTTATCCAATCCGATCCTGCATTATGTTTACAGAGATATTTCGGATCAGGTTAAAACTATTAACGCCTTCTCTTCTGTAGTTGCGTCAGGAGCGGTCAAATCCTGCACATGGGTGTATGTTTTGCTCGGTGTTTTCCATTCGATCGGAAAATTCCTGGAATGCGCAATTTGGAAAAAGGGATTGCTTGATGGGGTTCCAGGGTTGATCATTGCTATTAACAGCTCTTTTTATGTTTTCTTGAAACACGCCAAGATTTGGGAAAGAAAGTCTGGTTTTACCGTTCAGTAAAGCGCCTCTCAATGATGATCAGAAGTTTCGTCTTCCATTGATGCGGCTTCAAAACCACTTTTTATTAACATTGTGTTTAAATTATGAAAATTGCGTTGGCTTTGGAAAAATTCAGCAAACACTCGGGTGGAGCCGAATCTTATGCGGTTGATCTGGCTCAGGCGTTGGTTGCTAATGGCTGGGAAGTTCATCTATTTGGATACGAATGGGATGGCAATCCGCCTTCCGCTTTGTTTCACCAGTTGAAACGCCCTCCATTCTACATGACTGCTTCGATGAAACTGTTGCATTTTGCTTTTCAACATAGGTCCATGGTTAAAAATGGTACTTATGATGTAATTGTCGGTTTTGGCTCCACTATCTTCATGAATGTCTATCAAAGTCACGGCGGCGCCCACAAACTGAGTTCACGGCGTAAGCTTTATGCGATCAGGAACCCTGCCCTGAGATTTTTTAAAAAAAATAGTTATGCTCCTCAGTCCCAAGTACCATGTGCGTTCATGGATAGAGTCCGCTCCGTTCAGATCAAAAACTCTCCCCAGAATTGTAGCCATTTCTGATATGGTCAAGAACGATATTTCGGAGGTATTTGGTACTGATCGTTCCCAAATCGAGGTAATCTATAATGGGATAGATGGCGCCCGGTTCAAGAAAAAGACCTGCTGTTCGGAGGCCACAAGTTTACGACAATCTCTTGGTTTTGATGATCATATACTTTTTTTGTTCATGTCCTATGATTTTAGAAAAAAGGGGGTTAGATTTCTGATCGAGGCGGCGAGCAAGTTACGCCATGCTTCCAGTAATAAATTTGGTGTCGTTGTGGTTGGTGGAACGCCCTCCCCTTCATTATCCAGGCTGGTCAGCAAGCTTGACCTTGACGGAATAGTTGTTTTCCCAGGTTCGACAAAAACGCCGCAAATAAGTTATAACGCTTGTGATGTGTTTGTCCTTCCGACATTTTATGACGCCTGTTCGCTTGTGGTATTTGAAGCGATGTCTAGCGGTCTGCCTGTAATCACCAGCGCATGTAACGGGGCTTCCGGCGTCATAGAGCATGGAATTGACGGATTTGTAATCCATGATCCTGCCGATTCTTCCGAAATCTGTGATTATATGCTGGCGTTATTAAATCGGGATACGTTGAGTATCATGTCCGAAAAGGCCATGATGAAGTCCGTGAGGTATTCCTTGGAGGAGAACCACTCTCAGATGATGCGTGTTTTTGCGCAAGCCGCCGTGGAGCGTACTGGCGCTTGAGAAAATTCTGGCGACTTCAACTATGCTTAAAAAGGGCGCCAAATATTAGGATAGCTTATAATTATGCTGTGATTTGCCGTGATATTATGCCTATTTTGTTATAAACCTATTAAAATGGCTTGAAAATAAAAAACAAAAAATGGCAGAATGTAAATTCTGGCATTTAAATGGGAAAGGTTGATTCATTTAAATTATGGAAATAGCGCCCGTGAAAATTGTAGTTTACCATTGTAGAAATCTTCGATTATTTAAGGACGGTGAACAAAAAGCATTTTGCCGTCAGTGGCCAGGATTGAGCATGGTGTCTATTCCCTGTTCGGGAAAAATTGAGGCGCATCATCTGCTCAAAACATTGGCTGGTGGAGCTCAGGGTGTGTTAATTCTGGCTTGTGCTGAAAAAGCCTGCCAATATCTCGAAGGGTCTTCCCGTTCAAGAAAGCGTGTGGACTATGCTCGTGAGTGGCTCCACAAAGTAGGAATTTCTGCCGAAAGACTGGATTTCGTACGAATTCCTCCAATGGATCGGGCAGCGCTAGAAAATTTGTTGAGGGAATTTATTCCCAAGATTCAATCCCTTGAAGTAATACCTGCCATTGCGAAGGCTTGAGCCTGCTACAATTGAAAAGCGAGAGTATCTATATCGATTCAGCAGGAGTCGATGATTTAATAACAAATTAGCTCGTAGACGGGCTCCGGTCTATAGAGGAGGAAATCTGTGATAGTTGCCACGCTTAAGGAAATTGATGAAATCAGAAAGATGATCGACCGATATGACTCGGTGTTGGTGGTCGGTTGTGATTCTTGCGTTGCAGAATGCGCTGCAGGTGGCTCGCGTGAAACAATGTTGTTAGCCTCAGCTCTCAAATTGTCCTATATGAAGGATCACCAGAATCCCACGATTACTGAAGCTGTTCTGGATCGTCAGTGTGTTGATGACTTCATTGATCAGATCGCAAATCAGGTTCCTGATCACGAGGCTATTCTTTCCCTTGGGTGTGGCGCAGGGGTCCAGGCTCTTGCAAGGGTGTACAGGGATAAACCTGTCATCCCTGCCCTCAACACGCTCTTTATTGGCGAGACTCAATCCAGAGGGGTCTGGCAGGAGAATTGTCTTGGATGTGGCAACTGCAAGCTTGGTTTCTTTGGGGCTGTGTGCCCTGTTGCAAGATGTTCCAAGAAACTGATGAATGGACCGTGCGGAGGGTCTAAGGGTGGCCGTTGTGAGGTACATCCAGAGATCTCCTGTGGGTGGGATTTGATCATACGCAGGCTGGATGCTCTTGGAGAACTGGATCGACTGACAGAATATGTTCCTCCAGTCGATTGGTCAACTTCACATTCCGGAGGCCCAAGAAAAGTTATCAGGGAGGATCAACAACCGTGAAAACCGAAAGTCAACTGGAAAAAGTATTAAGGGCTGGTCGTTTTGCCGTCACAGCCGAGTGTGGCCCTCCCAAGGGTTCTAATGTTGAAATTCTCAAGGAGAAGGGGAAACATTTACTCGGCCTGATAGACGCCGTAAATGTTACTGACAACCAGACGGCCATTGTCAGGATGTCGTCAGTTGCAGCATGTTCCATATTAAAAGGCATGGGACACGAACCAATTTTGCAAATGGTCACTCGCGACAGGAACAGGATAGCTTTGCAAAGCGATATTTTTGGGGCGTACGCATTGGGAATCAGAAACGTCCTTTGTTTAACGGGAGACCATCAAACCTTTGGCAACCAGAAGGAAGCGACCGGAGTATTTGATCTGGACTCGATACAATTACTGAAAACGGTCAAAGATATGCGGGATGAAGAAAAAATCATAGGCGGCGAAAGTATTCAGGGGCCTCCAAGAATGTTCATAGGAGCCGCGGCCAACCCTTTTGCCGATCCTGTTGACTGGCGAGTAGTACGTCTTGCAAAGAAAATAAATGCAGGCGCTGATTTCATCCAGACCCAATGTATATTTAATATGGACCGTTTTGAAAAATTCATGAACCAAGCCAGAGAAATGGGATTGACCGAAAAAGCTTTCATTCTCGCTGGGATTACACCCTTTAAAAGCGTTGGAATGGCTAGATATATGGCTGAAAAAGTCGCTGGAATGGATATTCCGGAAGAGTTGGTCAAGCGGATGGCTGGAACACCCAAAGAAAAGCAGGCGGAGGAAGGGATAAAGATTGCTGTCGAATTTATTCAAAGATTCCGTGAAATCAAAGGGGTGGCAGGGATTCACTTAATGGCCATTGAATGGGAGCATAAAGTTCCTGAAATACTTGAAAAGGCGGGTCTTGTTCCGGCAGCCCGAAATTAGTATGTGTATATTACCCTACAATAACGAGATTATTGATTAGAGCGCTAACTAGCTACTTTCACCACAGGATTTAGTATGCCCAAGAAATATCATATTCACGTTCATGCCACTCCAAACCGGTTTCCTGTCATCGGAAGGTCAGGAATCGTCGATTGGGGAGAAGGGTGTCTGAAATGCGCAAAATGTGTAAAAACCGAGTGTGTATACGGTGTGTATAAGGCGCGGCGTTTTTCCACGGACATCTTTGGAGACACTATTGACCAGCTATGCAAGAGTTGTTTCAGATGCGTTCAGGGATGCCCTAAACGTTTGATACACAAGACGATCAATCCGGAATGGGAATCCCTGGGAGACGATCTCTATACTCCTGAAACAATAGCGATTACCTGGACTCAGGCTGAAACGGGTTCAATTCCAGTTTCAGGTGCTGGATATGGTGGTAAGTTTTCCGGGCCGGGTTTTGATTCCATGTGGACGGATATGAGCGAAATTGTGCGCCCAACCCGCGACGGTATTCACGGAAGAGAATATATCTCCACGATAGTGGAAATAGGCAGAAAACCGTTCAGGCTGGAATTCTCGGAACAAGGACATTTAGTCACAAAATTGCCGTCGGCCATCAGGTTGCCGATCCCGATTATTTTTGACATGTTTCCTTTTGGAGATATCTCGGACAATGTTTGGCGCTCTACCGCGTTAGCCGCTTCAAGGCTTCAGACCCTGGTGTTTTTACCTCTGAGTGAAGCAAAAAAACTTTCTGAATTCAAAGATAACCTGGTTCCAATCTTTTCGCCATCTCAAATTGAGTCTTTAGCTGATGTATCGCAGTTCAGAATGATTGAGATTCATGATGAGCCTTCAACGCTAAATCTACTGTCTAAAAACAAATCTGACAATCCTGACCAGATTGTTTCGGTGAGAATGGAGGCATTGTCCGGCAAGTCGCAACTGAAGAAGGCGCTGCAGTATTGCGAGGCAGGAATTGACCTGATTCACTACGTAGCTGATGAGAGAGGTTATGAGCCTTCGATTGAAAATGGACTTCACATAAAAGATGTCATTAAAGAGATCCATAATTCTATGGTAAGAGCCACTTTCCGCGATGAGGTCAGCTTCCTGGTGTCAGGTGGAATCGCAATGGCTGAACATGTCATCAAAGCCATCCTTTGCGGCGCCAATATGGTGGGAATTGATATTCCGCTGCTAATAGCGCTGGAATGCAGGGTTTGCAGAAATTGTCGCGAAGGTGGTCAATGCCCCGTAAGCATAGCAAAAATTGATCCTGCTTATGGAGCGGATCGTATGGTCAATTTAATAGGCGCCTGGCATAACCAGTTGCTGGAAATGATGGGGGCCATGGGAATAAGAGAGGTCAGACGATTGCGTGGCGAACAGGGTCGCGTGATGTTTAGGGAAAATCTCGAAAACGACACGTTTGCTCAATTGTTTATGGATAGCGACTCTTGAAGAGGAATTTCACATAATGTCATACAAGAATATATGGAGTCAGGCCCCTTCTGCTGAGGTAGTTAACACCCCGACCAGATTTGGGAGGGCTTTAGGGAAGTACGCCGTCATTGTCTCGGACGCATGCAATAATTGTTTGAGATGTGTAGCGATATGCCCTGAGAATGTTTTTCATACACAGGGATCAAAACTTGCTGTTCCCCGGGACCATTTATGTCTTGGGATGGAATGTTCCAGAAAAACAAACCGCTGTGTTTCAAATTGCCCTCAAAATGCCATAAGGGTTGGCTACAACTCAAGCTCCCAGGCTCTCGGAGATAGCCGATGGACACCTGAACTGTTAATGAGCGCCTGGCACATGGCTGAGACAGGTCAATTGCCCAAGAGTGATATTGAATACCGCGTGGGCGCTACCGAAGGCGGTTTTGACAAGTTAAGGTTCCGTTTTCCCAAGAAACCACCCAAGCGGGATATTGACGTCGAATCAATAGATACATCAATATCCCTAAACAAGCGGCATGATGGTCGTCATGAAATAAGCATTCCAATTCCTGTTTATGGAGGAGGGATGTCTTTTGGTTCCATATCACAGACAACCATGCTGAGTAGAATCCGCGCATTTGCCGCATGGGGGTCTTTTACCTGCACGGGAGAAGGTGGATATCCGGAAGCGCTATATCCTTTTGATGACCACATAATCACTCAGGTTGCGACAGGTTTGTTTGGCGTTAAGGAAGAGACCATACAGAGAGTCAAGATCGTAGAGTTTAAATACGCTCAGGGGGCTAAACCGGGCCTTGGTGGGCATCTGCTCGGGTCCAAGGTCACCGAAGCTGTTGCTAGAATAAGGGAAACAGTCCCAGGCTCCTCTCTTTTTAGCCCGTTTCCTTTCCACTCTGTCTATTCTGTCGAGGATCACAAGAAGCACGTAGACTGGATAAAAGCTATCAATACCAAGGCATTAGTTTCCGTCAAGGTTTCAACCCCCTCTGATGTGGATATGGTTGCGATCGGTTCCTATTACGCTGGGGCTCATATAGTCCACCTCGATGGGTCTTATGGCGGTACTGGCGCTGCGCCTGATGTGGCAAAGAAAAACATTGCCATGCCTATTGAATACGCTATTCCGAAAGTTCACAATTTTCTGGTAAACGAAGGAGTTCGTGATCAGGTTACACTTATCGCCTCAGGCGGCATAAGAACCGCTTACGACATTGCCAAGGCGATTGCCCTTGGAGCAGACGGAGTGGTTACAGGGACACCCGAATTGGTGGCGCTGGAATGTATTCGTTGCCATAACTGTGAGAGCGGACGTGGCTGTGCAAGGGGAATAGCTACCACAGACCTGGAACTGGTTGCGTTGATGGACCTTGCCTGGGGCACTCAACGAATTATTAATCTGCTATCATGTTGGAGAGACCAGCTCAGGCAAATTTTGTACAAACTCGGTTTGTCAAGCATTAAGGAACTTGTCGGAAAAACGGAAGTGTTGAGCCATCTGGATTATTCTTCAAATGTCCAGGATGACGACATGAGAGTTGCCGGCAAGTGAGGATGGAAATGAATTCAAAAGGATATTTTGCTGATCGATTAATTGCTGCAAGGATTAGAGACCTTGTTCAAACGGACCATGGAGCAAATGTGAAACGTGAGGATGAGGGTGGATGCGGAGTGACAGGCTTTGCTTCAACCATTCCACTGGCGGGGCGACACATTTTTGAACCTTCCATACGGATGCATAACAGGGGTAATGGCAAGGGCGGCGGAATTGCGGCCGTCGGCTTTGATCCTGATCGTTTAGGCGTGTCACGGGAAGTCCTGGATTCACATTATTTACTGAATATAGCCCTGCTCGAACCATCCTGTCTCGATGCCCTCAAGGAAGATTTTATCACGCCATTTTTTGACATTGCGCATGAGGAGACATTAGACCACATCACGGATTATCGCGAGTTGGATGGTCTTGAGGTAAAGCCTCCGGATGTTTGGAGAGGCTTTATCCGTGTTAAACCGGATGTTCTGAAAACATTCATCCAGCGTCACGGCTTGGGAGGCATGAAGCAAGGATGGGCTGAGGACGAATTTGTAAGTCGCAATTCCGTGGCTCTCAACAGGCGATTTTATAGTTCCCTGGGAGAAAAACAGGCATTTGTGTTGTCACATGGCAAGAACCTGATGATCCTCAAGATCGTTGGCTATGCGGAAAATGTTGTAAAATATTATAAACTGGACGATTTCCCTGCTCATATCTGGATAGCTCATCAGAGGTATCCGACTCGAGGCAGGGTTTGGCACCCCGGAGGAGCGCATCCCTTCATCGGACTTAATGAGGCGTTAGTGCATAATGGCGATTTCGCCAATTACCACGCCGTTTGCGATTATCTCAGACAGCGAGGCATTTTTCCTCAATTCATGACCGATACGGAAGTCAGTGTTCTCCTGTTTGATCTATGGAACAGGGTCTATGGTTATCCCCTCGAAGTCATAATCGAAGCGTTGGCGCCTACCGGAGAACTCGATTTCGATTTGCTACCCCCAGATAAACAGGAACTGTATGACGTCATACAGTCCACACATATTCATACCTCACCTGACGGCCCGTGGTTTTTTATTGTCGCAAGAAATATTCCGGAAGAAAACAAGCTTCAACTTCTTGGAATAACTGATACTTCTATGTTAAGGCCCCAGGTTTTTTCAATTTATGATGGGGAAGCTCAAATTGGTCTTTTATGTTCAGAGAAACAGGCAATAGACGCCACTCTCAAATCCATATCATCGGAGGACAACCGGTTCAGTCCGGTAGCTGACAGGTATTGGAACGCCAGAGGTGGATCTTCTTCTGATGGTGGCGCCTTCTTGTTCGATTTGTCCCCCAATAGTGAAGGCAAAATCTGTTTAACATGCCGAGACAAATTTGGCAGTATCGTGGAAATCGAAAAACGAAAGCCTCTAAATATTGGGGAAACATTGGTAAAGCCTTCGGACAGTGAGTTGCTGAATAATGAACTGCTGGCATTATTGAGGAACAAGAGACCCAAAGAGCTGTTCAGGCTATTTCAAAACCGGGCGTCCTCATGGGACTACAATACATTAAGATGGACAATATCCCAGATTGGAAAACATGCCCGGAGAGACAGGGAACTCCTCTTCCCTGCTATTGAATCTCTTACAATATTGCTGGACAGGAAAATTCCTCTCGGTGATAAAAAACGATCCGCTCTGGTCAGACTGGTACATGATGAGCTCAACACAATTTTCAGGTCCATTCCACCAATCACTGAAACCTTGAAGCTCGGATATGTTACCAGGATAGATTACAACACCCGTGGCGCCTTAAGGCCACCTTTAGCAATAGAAAAAGCTCTGATTGTGGACGCTTGTGATTTTGAACCTGAGGGAGATGACTGCGACTCTGTCTTACTGGCGGATGCTTACAAACTTGGTTGGAGAAACTTTGTAGTGTTTGACCTGCGGGGCCAGCGATTTGAGGGTTGTGGTCTGGGGCCAATGACCGACGGAGTCAAGATTGACCTCTATGGGTCGTCCGGCGACTATGTCGGCAGCGGGATTGACGGCATGGAAATTAACATTCATGGAAACGCTCAGGACCAAATTGGCCAGATTATGAAACGCGGAACAGTGGTAATTTATGGAGACGTGGGGCAGTGTTTCATGTATGGGGCCAAGGGTGGGTCGGTTTACGTTTTGGGTAATGCGGCAGGACGACCGCTGATAAATGCGGCAGGTAAACCGAGAGTCGTCATTAATGGGACTGCGCTGGATTTTCTGGCCGAAAGTTTCATGGCCGGAGATCCCCTGAACGGCGGAGGTTTCGTCATTGTTAATGGCTTGACGCTTAATGAGGATGGAGTCATATCATTCCTTCCCAAACCCTATCCCGGTTCAAACCTGTTTTCTCTAGCCTCAGGGGGGGCGCTCTACGTGCGGGATCCTTACAGGCAAATGGTTGAGGAACAACTCAACGGCGGGATTTTTGCCGAACTTTCGGTTGATGACTGGCTACTCATTCACCCATATCTGATCGAGAATGAGAAGCATTTTGGAATCAAAGTCAACGACCTTCTCACTGTTGACGGTGAGCTCAGGAAACCGAATGAAGTTTACAGGAAAGTCATGGCAGTCCCGTTATCAGTATTAACGCAAATTCCGAGCACTGATGATTCAGTCTGGGATTCCGACGGCGCGGCAGCATAAGAGCAAGCCCCCAGATCAAGACTCACGGACAACAATGAGACTGTTCGGTCTCATTGTTGGTCTTTTATCTGTCGTCCAAGGTTTAAACAGGGAGATAGCGAATCAATTATTGCCAATTAGGATCATTGAGCCTTATGTATTCGAGTATTTTGCGTCCAAACGATGACGCCAGTTGGATTTCGCCATAATTAATCGGGGTTCCCTTCAAATACTGAAAAACCAGCGCGTCATCCCCCATGGCCGCGTTCGGCAACACTCCCCCAAAAAAGAAGCCCAACTTTTCAATTTCAGGGGCCATTAAGGGTGTAGCGGGATTCGACAGGTCAATGAACACGTTTATTATCTCAACGCCGCTAAAAAGCAGCTCCCTAACGGTTGGTTTCAAATAGTGGATAAAATTGGCGCCATAACCATTAACGGTAATCCTGGCGTACTTTAGAGCGGGCAACACTTTCACACGCGAATTAAATTGTTGGAGCGATGGTTCGTCAGTGTCATGTTTAGAGATAAACGGCCTCCCCAAATGGTTGTAAATCTCCTCTATGAAGGGGGCGTGATTCTTCGGAGGATAGATTGATATCGGCCCCGGGTTAGAAAGGTCTTTGTAACAAGCCACAACAGTAATTCTTCCTGACCATGATCGGTCGAATCCCTTGAAATCAACTGTCGCGGGAATGTAATTGAGGATTATGGCGCAATCAAGACCACCAAATCGGGAAGCCGTCTTCTGGGAATACATGTGGTTTGTTACGGCTAAACCGAAGAATCCTTTAAGCCCCAATTTCACTGCTTCATCTCTTTGAAAATCAACCAATCTTGAGAATACACCCAATTCCCGATAGGATGGGATTACAACACCCTGACCTATTTCCGCCACCTGCGAATTGTCATCCCAACACAATAGTGACAGTGTTCCAACAACTACTCCGGATTCATCTACAGCCACCGCGGTTACTATTTCATCTGACCGGTTGAGTCCGGCAAGTTTCTGTGGATAATAAACCTGCTCATAACCATAGGAGTAACCATAGGCCCGATAAACTGCGCGGGCCACTTCTATCGCCTCTTCTTCTTTCATCCTTCTGACTACAAAATTGGGGCTTCTTTTTGGATCGGGAGCAATAACGTTGCTCTGGTAAAATTCTAGATTACAGCCGTTTATATAGTCATCAACTCCCATGGAAGGAAGTTTCTTTAAGAAGACGGTCTCTTTTCCCTGGGTTCCAAGATTCCTGAACTCAAAACTGTCCATAAAATTATTTATACAGAAAAAGCGTTCAACGCCATCCTGATCGCCCACGACACGACTGCAGGAGGCTTCAGATTCAAATTCAGAAGGGTCTAACGGTAGTCCCTTTTCATGAATTGATATTTTCAAACCCTCCGCAACTCTCTCAAAGGATATGTCTATTTCAGATCTCTGAGTCGATTCAAAAGAATATTTCATTGATAATTCAATCGCTTGGGTCACACTATTGCCTATTTCCACGGATGATGGCTCATCAAAACCAACCTTGCGCGCGATTGCAACTGAGTAACTCCCTGCTATCCGGGCGTAATCAGGCTCATTCGGGATTATCAGTTTAGAGTATTCGCATTTCCTGGACGAGTTATCCTGCATTTTTTTCAATTGCGCCGGCCTGTGATTTTTTTATGCTAATCTGTGTTAATTTCACACAGAATGTAATATTAGAGTCAGGTGTAAAACGTTGGCCATGGAGATTTGTCATGAAATGGAGTTATCGAAGAATTTTACAGAGCAAAAAACCTGAATCCATAGCATCAGAAACTGCGTCTACTACAGACTCGCTCATGAGATATGATGAAAATCAGAAAATGTTCAATTACATAGCCCCATTTTATGACAGAACGAACAGGATATTGTCTTTAGGCCTTGATCACTCATGGAGGAAGAGCGGGATCAGTCGGCTAGGAACAAATCCTGTTGGATTAATTCTCGATGTTGGCGCAGGAACCGGAGACATCGGACTCAACATAGTCTCGAGCTACCCTGAGGCAACTGTAGTAGGTATAGACACCTCATTACGAATGATGCAAATCGGACTGAAAAAAACAAGAAACATGGCGCTCGAGAGCGGAAATGTTTTTTGTTCAGCCAATGTTCTCAGCCTATGTTTTTCAGATAACACTTTTGACGCCGCAATTACAGCCTTCTGCATACGAAATGTGGAAGACCGCTTAATGGCGCTGAGAGAAATTTTCAGGGTTCTAAAAAGTGGAGCGAAGCTCGTGATCGTGGAACTAACCGAGCCGCAGGGATTCATCATGAAACCTCTTTTCAGAATTTATTCACGATTGGTTACCCCAACGGTTACCTGTTTGTTGTCTTCTGTTTCGGCCTACGACTATCTAACCGAATCCATGGCAGATTTCCCTTCACCTTCCAGGTTCGCTTCAATACTTGAAAATGTGGGGTTTGTAAATGTCGAATTTTTTAACCTGACTTTCGGCATAGTTACCGTATACGAATCAACCAGGCCATGAAATCAGTTTAGCCCGTCTTTTTTATTTCCGCTTTTATAAGGTTGATACACTTGGTGACAGGTATTTCCTTGGGACATGCCCTTGTGCATTCAAAGTGATTGACGCAAGACCAGACCCCCTCCTTGTTGTTTAACTGATCCAGGCGTTGGAGTTTTTCCTCGTCCCTTGAATCGAAAATTCGTCTGAAGGCCTGAACCAGAGGAGCAGGTCCCCTGAAGGCGTCGTCCCTGTTTGCAACAGGACAGGAGGCCGAGCAACAGGCGCAAAGTATGCATCGAATCGCCAGGTCCATTTTCTTCCTGTCTTCAGGCGATTGAAGCCTTTCCTTTTCCGGAGTGTCAGAAGCTATCAGGTATGGTCTGATTTGAGCCACACGTTCAAAAAACGGGTTCATGTCCACTATCAAATCCTTTAGAGGTCTGAATGAAGGAAGTGGCTCAACCAGTATTTCACCGGAGTCAAAATCCTTGACAAGCTTTTGGCATGCCAGTCCACATTTACCATTTATTCGCATAGCGTCTGATCCACAAACACCATGGGCGCATGACATCCTATACCCAAGCGTTCCATCCTGGGTCCACTTTATTCGGTTCAGGCAATCAAGAACCCTTTCATTTCCCTGAGCCTGAACAAAATACTCCTTGTAGTATGGTTGGGCATCCACGTCAGGATCAAACCTGAAAATTCTGAATTTTATTTCCATTAATAGGTCCTTGCCTTAGGTTCAAAACGGGAAATATTAACGGGTTTATAAAAGATTTCCGTTCCATCCGAGCGATTCTGGATCATCGTATGTTTTAACCAGTTTTTATCGTCACGATTCGGGAAGTCCTCCCTGTAGTGGGCCCCCCTGCTCTCTTGCCTTGCAATAGCAGATTTAAGAATGGTTTCAGCCAGACCGATGAGGCATTCCAACTCGAGAGCTTCTGTCAGGTCAGTATTATATCTGGGGTTCCTGTTTTGTATGAATATACTTTTATATCTGTCCTTAATGGATTCAAGCCCGGAAAGCCCTTTCAGCATATCGGCTTCATTCCTGAATACCGAACACCTGTCCATCATCAGTGTCTGGAGGTCATTTCTTATCGGGAATGAACGCTCGCCATGGGATGGCGCAAGCAAGGATTCGATACGATGCCTGGATACTTCATCCAAGTTACTTGAGTGATTGTTGAAATCAAGCTGTTTCAGTTCTTCGGCAATCATCTTGCCGGCCCTGCGTCCAAAAACTACCAGATCTAGTAAAGAGTTGGTTCCCAGACGGTTTGCCCCATGTACCGATACACAGGCGGCCTCACCAGCCGAATACAGCCCAACTATTGGCTCATTAAACCTGTTGAGGACTCTACCATTTAAATCGGTTGGAATTCCGCCCATCATGTAATGGCATGTCGGAGTGACCGCTATCGGGTCAGTAGTAACATCGACACCCAGATATATTTTTGCAAAGGAGGATATATCCGAGAGTTTGTCCTCAATCCGTTCAGCGCCGATATGCGTCAGGTCAAGGTTAACATAGTCCTCACCGTTGACGCCCCTTCCCTCCCTTATTTCAGTCCAGATGGCGCGGGAAACAACGTCTCTGGGGGCAAGGTCCTTTAGACTTGGAGCATAAAGCTCCATGAACCTTTGTCCAGCGTTGTTTCTGAGAATGCCGCCTTCCCCGCGAGTAGCCTCGCTGATCAGGACTCCAAGACCATGTATTCCAGTCGGATGAAACTGGACAAATTCCATATCTTCCAGAGGAATTCCGGCACGGTATGACAGGTATACTCCATCCCCCGTGTTTGAGAAACAGTTGGAATTCGTCTTATATACTCCACCAAAGCCACCAGTGGCAATCAGCACGGCTCTGGCCCTGAATGTATGCAACTCACCCGTCGCCAGTTCATAGGCCACCAGACCGGAAACCTTACCTCTTTCAACAATCAGGTCTATCAGTACAAATTCACTGAATATCTGAATGGATTTCTCGACTGCCTTGCCGTAAAGCGTATCTAGTATAACGCGCCCGGTTCGGTCAGAAGCGTAACATGCCCTCTTGACCGGGCCCTCACCGAAGTTTCGAGTATGCCCACCAAAGGCCCTCTGGGCGATTTTTCCATCCGATGTCCTGTTAAAAGGCGCTCCAATATGCTCAAGTTCATAAACCGCCCGTTCAGCGTCTCTCGCCAGAGTTTCAGCGGCATCCTGATCTGTGAGATAATCGCCACCCTTTACGGTGTCGTACATGTGCCATTCCCAAGAGTCAGGCTCCTCATTGCCGAGCGCAGCGGATATGCCCCCCTGTGCAGCCCCAGAATGGGATCTCGTCGGAAACACCTTGCTCAACAACGCAACTTTGGCCGTTACCGGTATCTCAAGCGCCGCTCGAAGACCAGCCAGCCCCGATCCTACAATTACAACATCATGAATGAATTCCATCTTGCATATCCATTCTCTTCAATTCACCAACTGAATCAAATTCTAGAATAACAGGCAAAATATGAAATAGGCGCCGATCCATGGATAAACATGTTAGCCTTAATTAAGGCGATTCACATTATCGTTTGCTAATCGTCAGATCGCCCCTTCACAGGCTCATATTCGCAACCCATCAAGCCACAGTAATTGCCGACATACTGAGCTTCCGGTCTGTAAAGCATGGGTTTTTCCTGAGCCTCTCCAAATTTCTCCTCTATTATGTGGCTACACCATCCAGCGATGCGGGAAATGGCGAAAATCGGCGTGAACAGGTCCCTGTCTATGCCCATCATGTGATACACAGGCGCGCTGAAAAAATCAACATTGGGGCGTATCTCGGATTTTCCCCTCAGATTGAATTCATCGATTGCAACCCTTTCAATGGTTTTGGATAGCTTATCCCAAATTCTGACGCCGCTGGTCTCAGCAAGCCTTGTCGCCATGGCTTTCAAATATTTTGCCCTCGGGTCCATGGTTTTATATACGGCATGTCCCATGCCCATTATCTTCTTGCCGGTGTCAATCTGGTTTCTAACCCATTGCTCGATATCTACCTCATTCTCCAGTTCCAGAAGCATTCGCATGACCCTCATGTTTGCCCCACCATGAAGGCTTCCGGAAAGAGCGCCTATTCCGGCCGTGACAGCAGCATACATGTGAGCCTTGGTCGAACAAACTTCCCGACATGCAAAGGTAGAGGCGTTGAAAGTGTGGTCTGCGTGCAGAACAAGGCAGCAATCCAGATCCCTGGCCATCTGGTCGTCAGGTTTGTGCCCCTTGAGCATCCACAAGAAATTTGCGGCATGCCCCAGGGATGGATCCGGCGCTAAGGGAGCAAGCCCATTCCTGATTCTATGCCAGGCGGCCACGACACTTGGCAGTCTACCAATTAATCGAATAGCCATTCGCTCATTGGATTGCCTGGATTCGTCATTAAGGTCCGGATCATCCATGGCCAGAACAGGAACACCGGCCTGTAGCACGTCCATCGGATCAGCGTTGCGCGGAAGTTTCCTCAAACAGTCCAAAACATATTCAGGCAGCGCGCTGGATTCAAAAACCTCTTTAGAAAAGTCTGAAAGCTTATCTTCAGAAGGAAGCTCACCGTTTAGCAACAAATAGGCCGTTTCCAGAAACGTAGATTTTTCTGCAAGCTCTTCAATCCTGTATCCACGATAAATCAGAATTCCCTGGACACCGTCAATGAAGCTTATCTTCGTGTCAGCAACTGTAACGCCCCTCAAGCCAGTATTCTTGATGGATACCGTTTCTTTCATGCCACCCTCGCAATCAATTTGGGATTGAATCTAATTGTAACTCTTAACTTATTCAACGGATCTGAAATGGATAAAGGGATTCCTCATGAGTTAAAAACTACTAAGAAATCACCCGGCAGACATGATCATCGAGTTCATTCAAGTAAAAAAATAGTTAACCTGACAGTCAGGAGAAGCGCTTTACGAAGAGGTAAAGCGCTTCCCAGCAAAATAATCAATCACTAGAATGAAATAAAGAAAGGGTTAATCGGCCAAAAAGAACTCAGCCTTCTTGGCGCCACAGACAGGGCATTTTTCAGGAGCCTCGTCTTCAATGGTATAGCCGCATTTGGGGCAAATATAATAATCCTTTTCAGGAATCGGTGTACCCGCTTCCATTGCTTTTATGGCCTTATCGTACAGGTCCCCATGTATTTTTTCTACTTCATTGGCCCAGTTAAAGGATAGAGCCGCAGCGCTGTTCTTTTCTGCCTTGGCCTCCTCTATGAATTTCGGATACATGGAAGTAAATTCGAAATGTTCTCCTCCGAACGCCGCCTTCAAATTGTCGAGCGTGCTTCCAACACCCTTAAGAACATCAAAATGTTTCAAGGCATGGACTGTTTCTGCTGCCGCCGCGGCCTTGAAAAGTTTGGCGACACCCTTGTACCCCTCTGCCTCGGCTTTTCTGGCAAATGCTGTGTACTTGCGATTTGCCTGAGATTCACCTGCAAAGGCTTCCTTCAAATTGTTTTCTGTCTGGCTCATATTTCTTAAATCCTCCTCTTAGTAATTTATGGATTGGATACATCCATGAAAAGTGACAGAATGATATTTTTTCACTACCTAGCCTTTAATAATTCTGGGCAAGATCATTTGATGATGTGGACAAATAGATTCTGGATTCTGATAGGCGCAGTTTGCAAACGCCACCATGTAATCACGCATACTGGTAAATGAAACCACTTCATCAACAAAACCGCGTTTTGCGCAATATATGGGCCTTGACTGATCATAATATTGTTTAGCTAAAGCGTTCATCTTGTCAATGACAGGCTGCAGATCCTTGTTGGCGTCTTTTTCTTTTACAAGTCTGCGGGCGAACGAAGCTGCTGACGCTGTTTCACCATGCATGACGTAAATTTCGGTAGCCGGGGTGCCAAGTGTGAACGCGCAGTGATTATTTGCCGTCGGGCCACCCATGATGTAATGGGCCGCCGCGGTGCCTTTACGCAACACAAACAGCATCATGGGAACATTCGTCTGCTCTATTGAATAAATAAGGCTTTGTCCTAACCCAAGCAATTCGGCCTTCTCGGCTATGTCCCCAACATCAATACCGGAAGTGTCCTGGAACCAGATGATTGGAACCCTGTCACGTCCGCAAAGAGTCACGAACTCATTCATCTTGATTAGGCCCTGCCTGTAAAGTTTGCCGCCGATTCCCGGATAATTCGCATACTCAGGATAGCCTGCCCCAAGATATCCCTGCTTGTTACCAATCACTCCCATGAGGAAACCGTCAACTTTTACAATTCCTGTATAGACCTCGGGACCGTAGGTTGGCCGGAATTCCATGTGTTCACTGTTGTCGGTTAGTCTGGCCAATACTTCGACAAAATTGTATACGGCCTTCTGATTCATCGGCACCAGTCTGTCGAGGTCATCCTTACCGAATAGGGGATCTGAAGGATCAGCAACCCTGAAAAACTTGGGGTTGTAAGAAGGCACATAAGTCATATACTGCTTTAATGCGTCAAGCACCTGTTCTTCTTTTTCAAATACTGCCTTAAAAAATCCGGTGGAATCATAATGAACGTTGACGCTACCGGGGGGAACTTCCTTGAAATGCCTTGTTGCGTCAATCAGCGACTCTGCGCCCTCCAGATCGAAAAATCCCTTTGGACTCATACCGCTTACTATCCCACCACCACCAACTGCAATATTGCAGTCTTTATGGGCCAAAAGAATAGTTGGACTGATACCGTGGTATCCACCACCAGCGGGGTTCGTGCCGTATATGCCTGCAAGAACGGGAATCCCCAGTTTTTCAAGTTCAGCGTGTCTGAAAAATGTGGCCCCACCTCCCCTGCGGTCTGGATAGACTTCTTCCTGCTCGGTGAGTTTGACACCAGAACAGTTAACCAGCCAAACCAGAGGTAAACGGAGCCTTTTGGCCAAATCGGTAACCCTCAGGACGTTGTCGGCCTGCCCTGCAACCCAGGCGCCGGCCATTACCTTATTGTCAAATCCGATTATTACGGCCCATTTGCCCGAAATCCTACCCAGTCCGTTGACTACGCCTGTAACTCCCTCTTCATTATCCTTGGGATTGAATATCGAATGCAGTGGCCTCCATGTTCCAGGATCCACCAAATACTCAAGCCTCTGCCAAACCGTCATCTGACCGCGTTGATTGATTTTAGAAGCAGGCAATCCGGCTGACCGGACTTTTTCCAATTCCTCCTGAAGCTGTTTCTCAACTTCCCTTACTCGTGAAACGTTTTCTTCACTGTCTTTTATTTTAGAATCGCTTAGCGATTTACCGATTCCCGTCATCTTCTCGAAGTACGGTCTCATCCAGTCTCCTCCATTGCCGGCATATTTTATAATGAACTTCAGTCAGACGAAAACATACCAATCATCTCTAATGTTTTCAATATATAGTCAAATGAAAAAAGATCGCTTTAGTTAATCTTTTTTCATTCGACAGAACTTTATTTATTTTTTTAGGTTTTGTGTGTGACTTGTATTGGGATGTGCGAAAGCGCCAATAATACTTAATAATCCCTGCTTCCAAGAAAATATCCGCTACAAACTTTGCAACCCTATCCTACGCGATTTCAGCGCCAAAGGAAACTAATACCGTTTTCTGTCGTCCTCATCTGATTTTTGTTTTGGTTCATTGAGCTCATCTGGCGAGAATTCTGTTTTTAGGGGGGGGATGCTCCTCAAGGCTGGAAATATACCCTTGAAACGTGGCGACAGTTGTTCCATTTTCTCTGGAGAATAGTGTGACCAGTAAGGGGTACAATCTTCTTCTTCAATCAGCACCGTGAGCAACAGTGCCGGATAGCGGTATCTTGGGTTGTTTCCTAGAAATGTCAGCATTTCCTTGGCGCGCAGATATTCTTCTCTTCTGCGATTGATTTCGCCCAGAAGATACATTACCATAGCGGGCTCACCCTTTGTGAGGTTTCTCCTCAGGGCGTCATCCAGGAATTTGTTTGATTTTTCCAGCAGGTTTTTTTCATTTTCGTTTGAACCTAGTTCGCGGGCAACCCATGAACCCTTGAGACTTACAATGCCGAGATCCCTGGGGTTCAGGCCGCGCGTTTCAAGAATCGATAACATCCCGAGGCGACCAAACGAAGAAAGGCTTTCAGGATCCGCTGACCTGAATATATCTACGTATTTTTTTGATTTTACCAGTGTTTTTATGTTTTCTGATACTCTGGAATCAAAATCCTGAGTACGGTATGAAAAGAAGCAGTTGGGACAGGTGGCCACATCTGAAGCTCGGTTACAGTCTCTTGGAACAAGCCTGTAATCCAGACCATAGCCAAAATTGACGGTATTCCTGCTTTCATTGTTTGTCACAACATGCGAGAACTGGTGGTTACAGACTGGACATGCTAGAACTTTTGACAAATTGTTCACGCAATCCTCCTTACATAACTCATAGAGACTAAAACCAAACATAGAAGACTGTATGGATCAAATATATCATAAAAGAGGTCATTTGGCTACGATTTTCTTCACAATAAACTTTCTATACTTAATTCATCAAACTAGAATTATTATATTAAGAGGATTAAATTGACTTTTGGGAATAACGGTGACTCCGTCGATTATGCGGCGCACATGAATCCGGACCAGTTGGCTGCGGCAACGGCCCAAGACGGGCCAGTGCTTGTCATAGCCGGCGCTGGTTCAGGAAAAACAAGAACCATCGTCTTCCGGGTAGCATGGCTCATTGATCAGGGAATAGATCCTCATGCCATCCTGCTATTGACTTTTACTCGCAAAGCCGCCGCGGAAATGCTTAATCGAGCCACCCTACTGATGGACGGACGGGCCTCCATGGTTTTTGGGGGAACCTTTCACTCCGTAGGATATTCGTTGTTGAGAAAATATTCCTCCTCCATAGGAATAGATCGATCCTTTTCAATAATGGATCAGCGCGACATAATCGATGCTATCGAACAGGCTAGAAAGAATCTCACGCCTTCAATATCCGATCTGAAATCATTTCCCAAAGCCAAGACGCTTTATGAAATTCTGAGCAGATCCGTGGGATCATCCATCCAGATCGAAAATATCGTTGAGGACCGCTATCCTCACTTCATGGATTATACCGATGATATTGTGACGGTAGGTAATACATACCAGGACATCAAGAGACAGAACAACCTCCTGGACTATGATGACTTGCTCACACAGTCTGTCAGGCTACTTGAGGAAGACGAGGAATTAAGATTTCACATATCGTCTAACTGGCGCTATTTGCTGGTTGACGAGTATCAGGACACAAACAGACTGCAGGCCGGAATGGTCAGGATGCTGGCGACCGGGCATAACAATGTGATGGCTGTTGGTGACGATTCCCAGAGCATTTATTCGTTCAGGGGAGCTAACTTTAAAAATATAATCGAATTTCCAGACATATTCCCCGGCGCAAAAATCATCAAACTCGAAGAAAACTACCGTAGCACGCAGCCAATCCTGAATGTGACCAATCAGATAATAGAGGTCGCTTCTTCTGGTTACCGAAAAAAGCTTTTTACGAGGCAGGCCACCGGCCCACTCCCATTGCTGGCCAGACCCTTCTCAGAGCAGGACCAAAGCCGGATTGTCACCAGATTGATAATGGATTCCATAAAGTCTGGTGGCAGTCTGAAAGACATCGCTGTGCTCTTCAGAGCCGGTTTTCATTCTTTCGAACTGGAAGCCGAACTGGCAAGGAGTGGAATCCCGTTTGCGAAATATGGCGGGTTCAAATTTGTCGAGAGTCAGCATATCAAGGACGTTTTGGCTTACCTGAAGGTTTCCAACAATCCCAGAGACCTGATCAGTTGGGTCAGACTCCTGAAAATGATTCCCGGTGTAGGCGAAAAAACAGCTATCAGGATAGCCAGGAATATAGCAGACGACTATTCGTCCGCCAATCTGGAACAATTGCAACTAAAGGCAAAAAAGCAGCGTGAATCTCTTTCAGAACTCTTTGATATCTTCTTGAAAGTCCGGAATGAGACCTTAGCCCTGCCCGAAAAGATAGAGATGGTTATCAAACACTACCTCCCCTATTTGCAGGCCAATTTCGACAATTACCCCAAGCGGTTGAAAGACCTCGAACAGCTTGCTTCGATGGGGGCTACCTACCCTTCCATTGCGGAATTTTTGGCAGACGTCGCGCTGGAACCGCCTGAAACCGGCTTACAGGGTGAGAGTGACTTCTCGCAAAGAATAACCCTATCGACCTTCCATTCAGCAAAAGGTCTTGAATGGGAGACTGTCATTATAATCTGGGCTACCGAGGGGAAAATCCCATCCCCGATGGCGTTTAATTCTCCCGAAGATATTGAGGAAGAGCGCCGTTTGTTGTATGTGGCTACCACAAGAGCCAAGAGAAATCTCGTAATTTTGGCCCCGCAAACTGTATACGACAGGAGGTTGGGGACAATCCATGTTGACCTGTCAAGGTTTTTTGAACAAGTAAGTTTCGACAGCTTTCAACGTTACATGGTCTGAGTCATTAAGATCGGTAAGCGTGTGTTCTTAAGGCGCTTGCAGCATAAATGCCGCCGAGTGATGGATTCTCGCGGAATTTTCGAGGTATATCAATGAACATACTCATCATCAATGGAAGTCCCAAACATGGTGGCTTTACCGGGGGCGCCCTAGATTTTGCAGCAACATGTCTTCAAGGAAAAGGAGTTACGATCAATCATGTGAGGTTGGCGGATATGACCATTCATGACTGCCGGGGATGTTTCAACTGCCTAAAAACAGGAAAATGCGTCATTCCTGATGATGTTGAAACTATCATCAAAGAAATGATAAAAGCTGACGGTTTTGTAATAGGATCTCCTGTGCGGAACGCCCTTATTACAGCATGCTTCAAGAAATTTATAGAAAGAATAACCTATATCCTCGGTTTTACACTCGCGCTCGAAGACAAATATACCCTTGGTATAGCCTCAGTCGGCTATATCGGCGGCAAGTCAATCAGTAGGAAGTTCTGCTGCCTTCAGGATGTTTTTCACACACATCTGTCCGACTTCGTGTTCTGTTCTGTCGGGATACCCTCTGAAAAAAACATGGCCAAGGTAGAATCAAGACTTGCAATTGCAACCGATAAACTCATCGCTGACATCTCCCGTCGGCCCCAAAGATCTTTCTATCAAAGAACTTCATACCTTATTGACCGTGTAGTGATCCGAAAATTCATGATTGAAAGACATCCAGATGTCTACGCAAATGTAATTGAATCCTGGAAATCAAAAGGATACATCAGACCCAGGTGATTTTGTGGACTGTCGAACGACTGAAATAGAATGCTATCCTTATTTATTTCAGGTTGTTAGGCTCCAAAAAGAAAAAGCTTGACAGTCCTGTCAATGACGTTTAAATTATCTGTTTATTTGACGGAGAGATGACCGAGAGGCCGAAGGTGCTCGCCTGCTAAGCGAGTGTAGGGTGTGAAGCCTTACCGAGGGTTCGAATCCCTCTCTCTCCGCCAGAAATAACAGTCATCGGCTATTCCAGCCCAGAAATAGTTTCATCCTCACCCCTCAATTTTGAAAGATCTTTGTGTGGTTCCGCAAAACCTTATTACCTTAGCGCACTATACAAATAAAACATGATTTCAATCAACTGCATCCTCGTGGCGCTCGCTACCCAAGACCCTGGATTCATGAAGAATACTGAATAGCTCTTTTCTTCATGCCTTGCATTTATGTTTTATGTTCAGGCAAGCAAAAAATAGAGGTTTTTTCTCTTGAAACGAAAATAAAATTCTTGACAGGCAGGCTTTATTGTTTTACTAAATAACGAAATAGTGAACCATATAGATGATCCTACGGCCACGATTGGGTTTCAAAGTTAGTCACTATTCGAGGAAAATTGCAGCAATGATAAAATTGTCATCTGAAAACGAAAAACTCAAGTTCAAGGCGGAAGTCTTCAAGGCAATGGGACATCCTTTGAGGCTTGGAATTATAGAATTTCTCCGGGATGAGGAAAAGTGTGTCTGTGAGATTGTGGATTTCATGGGAACCGGTATGTCAAACATCTCCAAGCATCTATCAGTACTGAAGAAGGCAGGCATTCTGGAAGATCGCAGAGATGGACTCAAGATGATGTACCGTCTGATAATGCCTTGCGCAATCGAATTTTCTTCATGCGTTGAACAGATAGTTCTTAAGAGACTGGATAAGCATCGATCTATCATGGTTGCCTGAACTTTGCAGGTCTGAGAGCCTTATTGTTGGCGCATGTCGTAAAGAAGGCTCAAATGTTTATTTCAGGATGTCTTGCTCAAGTGTTTCGAGACTGGTCGAAAGAACCGATGCGCTAGTCTCAAACAACAGTATCAATTGATTCCGCATTAGGAAATAAAATGTCAAACAACAGAAATCTTTCAGAAACTCAGTCGTGCATTGCTAATGGGGCTGGAACGGGTTTTTTCGGTTCGCTTCAAGAATCTCTTGGAAACAGCAATCTGGTTCAGTTCTGGTCTGACCAGTGGAAGGCGCTGGCCGCTATAATTGCCGTTTTTCTTGGGTGTTACTTTCTACCGGTAGGATATCCCCGATTTGATAATGCCGTCATGGAATCTTTCTATCTGGTAAAATGGTATGCGCAGGAACACGTCCTTTTGTGCCTCGTGCCGGCGTTTCTAATAGCTGGGGCGATAGGCGTTTTCGTAAGCCAGGAAGGTGTGATGAAATACCTTGGACCGACGGCCTCCAAATGGATAGCCTATCCTGTGGCATCGGTTTCCGGCACTGTACTGGCAGTGTGTTCATGCACGATACTTCCACTATTTGCCGGAATATGGACCCGGGGGGCCGGTCTGGGCCCTGCGACCGCTTTCCTGTATTCCGGGCCTGCCATAAATGTGCTTGCGATAATTCTCAGCGCACGCATATTGGGTTTGGACATTGGCATAGCCAGGGCTGTTGGCGCCGTTGCCTTCAGTGTAATAATCGGTTTATTGATGCACCTGATATTCCGGAAGGAAGAGGAGGAGCGGACCCAGGAAACACTTGCCTCCATGGGAGAATTGTCTGCTGAAGGGCGTCCCTTGTGGCAAACGATAATTTTCTTCGCCGTGATGGTAGGA
>CAITZA010000275.1 GCA_903896745.1 uncultured Desulfomonile sp.
ATGCATGAAACCAGGGCCAGAATTTCCTTACAAATTGGCAGGTGATTGTTTGCCACTCCATTGAGTATTGCCTCAATCCATTCTTTTTGCCTTTTCACCGGACAGTTTAAGGGCTTGGTCGATAAAAAGGAAGACATCCAGGCTGTGGCGCTATTTCTGTCCATAATCTCGACCACATTCATCATCATTTGGGTTTCCTGGTCAACGTAGGGCTGTAACGCTTCGATTTGAATATCAACCAATTCACCAAGCCTTTTTTGCTCAGCATTAACTCTGGAGGGTCCGCTAACATTTGGCGTTGATGCGTTTCTGGAGACAATCGAAAGGTACTTTCTGAAAGGAGGACCATACTTGTTGTTTTCTGACACGGTAGAGTCCTGAGTGACATCGGATTCTATCTTGATCTTTGCCAAAGCCCGTGAAGGAACTGGAAATACCAGCAACAACGCCACCAGTACAATTATATGATTATAGAGCATTAAAACCTGGCAGTTAACAGGAATTGGGCGAAGTCCGCTTCAAATGACCATGATTGGGAATAATGCGAGTTCGTGAAATTGTCAAGCTCCGCGCATTCGAAACCGTATTCCACAGACGACATCTCCTGAGATAAAAAACAAAAAACCGGAGTGCGATTCAAGACGACTCCGGTTTCGGTAACAATCTAAACAGGCTCTATCAGGCAGTAATTGGCTCAGCCAGAGTAAGAAACTCGCTTCTCAGCTTTTTTAAGGCCCTCTTTTCAATTTGTCTCATTCTTTCCCTGCTGGTTCCAAAGTGATCCCCGAGCTTTTGAAGCGTCCATGGGTTGTCATCCATGAACCTCTTGGTGACAATGAAGCGTTCTCGTGAATCAAGCTTTTTCAAAGCCTTTTCCGTGACTTCTGAGAGCTCTCTCTCCGTCTCCCCATCTATCAGTAATGTCTCTTGATTGGCTGAGTCATCCTCCAGCAATTCTATCGGGGCAAGGTCATTATCAGCTCCAAAAGTTTCGTTGAGTGACCAGTCACGCGCCTTGACGCGGGCCTCCATTTCAATAACTTCGTCGGTCTTCACCTTTAATTCTGTAGCCAACTCCTCAATTTTTGAAGAGCGTGACACTTCGTCATTATGCTCACCAATATCCCCAACCCTGAAGAATAATTTCCTTTGAGCCTGGGTTGTGCCCAGTTTTACGAGATTCCACGAACGAAGAATGAAATTCTTTATGTAGGCCTTGATCCACCATATTGCAAAAGAAACCAGACGAAAACCCTTGTGAGGATCAAATCTCTTTACGGCCTTCATGAGCCCTATTGTGCCCTCTTGCACAAGATCCTGAACAGGAAGCATGTAATGCCTGTATTGGAACGCAATTTTTACAACAAATGGCAAGTGAGAAACTACAAGTTCGTGAGCAGCCTCAACATCGCCCGTGTCAGTTAGCTTTACGGCAAGTTCAAATTCACGTTCAGCGGTCAGAGGCTGTATCTTTCTAACTTGGCTCAGGAAAAGATCAAGTTGATTTGGTGATACAACCGGATAATTCATGTTGTTTCTCCTATTTAACCAGTTTTTGCTTGAAACCCACTAAAAAAACGAGCATCAACATAAGCCTTATAGAGTTATACATTCTTAAGGCAATGTCAATGCTCTTGTCGATTTTTTCCCGATTTTTTATTTCAATCTTCCGGGGTCTGCAATAGACTGATTCGCTCAGCCAGCCGATATGGGAATCTTCCTCGGCGCAACCTTGGCTGCCTTAGGTAGACTGAGCCTCAACATCCCTTCAGACAAGTTCGCCGAAATAGCTCCCCTATCAATGACATCAGTTAACAGAAAGGAACGATAGTAATGCCCGACTTTGTACTCAACCAGCAAGTCGTTCCCCTCAGTGTCCGCTTCAGCGACCTTACCCACTATGGTCAACGTATCATCAATCAAATCAATATCAAGGTCTTCTGGTTTTACCCCCGGCAAATCGACTTTCATTATTATTTCTTCAGGGGTTTCATATATATCCACAGCAGGCGTAAAAAAATCTCCCTCGTGAGTTAGCTCACCTTTTTCAATGTTCACACCGGCCTTTTCTGTCGCCTGAATATCCTCACTTGTCATGACTGTTCCTCCCGTCCTGTTAACATTACTCTGAACTAATGCTGATCTGTTTAGGCGTGGCAAGTTTTTCCTTGGATAAAGTCACTGCCAGGATACCGTTCTTGTAGGTTGCCGTAACATTTGCAGCATCAATTTTGGCGGGCAGGGTCAAACTGCGCTTAAATCCGCCTGTGACTATCTCGCGTCTGTGATAGCTTGCGCCTGTTGGGAGTTCCTCGGTTTTTCTTTCCCCCTTGATCGTGAGGGTTTCCCCCTCTATTTTTAATTCCAGATCCTCTATTTTCATTCCCGGTATTTCGGTCAACACCTCGAAGCAATCTGTCTTTTCCTTGATGTTCATTAACGGGAATAGCCTGGATTCAGTCCACAACGGGCGCGACGATTGACCGCGTACGTTGTTCATAAGATTGAATATACTGTCTATTCTCCTGAGCATGTCCAGATCCCCTCTGCGGAGACCACCACTACGCCATAGGTACATGATCAATACTCCTCTTTCTGGCATTAGAAACAGTATACAAATTTGCTCATCTGAGCGCCTTGGGTGATTTATTCCTGGATCAACGCTGAAACACGCAACATAACTAATCACTCCAGGGGGTTACGTGTTCCCTAAATAATACCCATTTTTTATTTAAGCACTTGATAAATGTTGTCAAGTTCCTCTCCAGGCAAAAAATACCAGTTTCGATCAGATGGGAGATCGTACGTGTCTGGACATATTCGACCAACCTGTTATATCTATGCTTGATTGACTACGAGGAGGCTTGGACAAAAATGCGCGGGTTTTCGTTTGTAAATTTTATCAATTCAATTGAGGAACGTATCATTGATGGTGGCGTCATTCTACGAAGCGAAGCGGAACAACTTCAAAAAACCCCGGATGAATATATTATGGCTTTGTCCGCGTCAGCGGATAGACTGCGTATCCATTTCAAGGGTTACGATTTCGATTCCTGTTCATTGATCAACGCAAAATCAGGCCGCTGCTCCGAGGATTGTATATTCTGCGCTCAGTCCGGAAGCCACGACACATTCTGTGAGACCTATGGACTAAGATCTAATGATGAAATAGTGAGCGCCGCAATGTCGGCTCATAAATGGGGCGCAAAACGTTTTTGCGCGGTGACCAGTGGTGGAGCGTTGACAGACAGAGATTTTGATTCGTTACTGGATGCCCTCCAGAACGTCAGGAAAGAGGTCGATATTGAGTTAGACGCATCACTAGGTTTTCTTGACGACAACAGGGTAGACAGACTCGTGACGGCTGGAGTCACTCGCTACAATCATAATCTTGAAACTTCCCGCGACAATTATTCTAACATCTGCACTACTCATAGTTTTGAACAACGCGTGGACACGGTAAGAAAAGTCATGACCAAAGGCTTGTCAGCCTGTAGTGGTGGGATAATCGGACTGGGAGAAACGTGGTCTCAGCGTCTCGACCTTGCTTTCACTCTTGCCGAACTCGGTGTGGACTGTGTGCCAATCAATGTTTTGAATCCAAGACCAGGTACCCCGCTTGAAAACGCAGAGCCTCCAGAACCTCTGGACATCATTAAGACTATAGCCTTATTTCGATTCATTATTCCAAGAGCTACCATCAAAATTGCTGGTGGCAGGGAAAAAAACCTTGGGGATTTTCAGGGACTAGCATTACGTTCGGGCGCCAATGGAATGATAATAGGCGGGTATCTGACTACAAGCGGAAGAAACGTGGAAGATGATCTGAAGTTGGTATCTCAGGCAGGATACAGGCTCCAATAGGCGAACCAGTGGAGCCATAATCATATGATGGCCAGATCACACGGAAGCCTTAATGTACAGGACTCTGGGCATCCAGCGCTGCTGCCAGGCTGCAGCGCTCTGTTTCAGTAATAAGAGCCATTGATCTGAGTTCCATAAGCAGAATGGGTATGTCTGTAAAGGTGATAGCATTGATACCGACTAATTTCGCTCGCCTGGTGTGGCCAGCGTTGTCATCTACAAACAGAACCTCTTCCGGGGCCAGACCCAATTTGCTCAATATGTCTTTGAAAAGACTCACATCCCTCTTTGCTTTACCCACATCGTAGGAATTAAAGATCAAATCAAACGCCTCAAAAAAATGATCCCGTTCATCCAACTCCTTGAGCCAGTTTGTTTGATCGCTGAGTATCATCACCTTGTAGCCCTTAGACCTCAACATCTTAACTAGCCCAAGCATGGGCATCCTGAGAGTAAATCTTGAAATGATGTGATTTCTCATTATTTCATCTGACAAAGTGATCCCGCTGTTATTTCTGATAAAATCCCAGAAGAGCCTTTCAGACCCGTGACCTGTGACATAGCGGGTTTCATAAACTGCTTCGGTTGCCATTTCAAAAAAATGACGCTCGTTTTGATCGCACATGCGCGCAATTGCAAATAAACCTTCCCTGAAACCTTCATCCGCCAACACACCGCCGTAATCAAAAAGAAACGTTGTAATTTGCTTGGCGCGTTGATCACCATAACTATGAGACATGCCAACCCTTAAGAACTTTTCTGACAAAAATAGTGATTGATAAAATCTACTGATCAGATATAATTAAATATCTATGTTGATAAGTCAACACACCACAGACCCTGCCATTACGGGCGCTATGGTTGGGTCGGTTTTTTTGTCAGCATTTTGTTAGAAACATTTAGAATTACGGGAAGGGTTGAGCGGCCAAGCCGTTCACCATCCACATTGTACGAAAAATAATCAAGGAGTGATGTGAATGAATCATCGGGATTATGAATGCGACAGTAAACTAAATCTTAAGAGCCAAAAAGGGTCTTCCGCTTACAGTTTCATGGGGTACGCGGTGTTGGCGGTACTGGTTGTATTGACACTGTTTGTCTTCCCCTGGGAACAGCTCTTAGGCCCCAAGACCAGCGCTGATGTTGCGGCTGGGAATGATTTGATTAACAAAAAACAGTATGATAAGGCGATCGTTTTTTTCGACAAGGCGCTTAAAGCGGACCCCAATGATTCAGCAGCCCTGGTTGGCAGATCAAGAGCGTTTCTTCACTTAGGTGACACAGCCAAGGCGCTAAACGACGTAAATGCCGCCATCCAGAAAGCCCCGAACAACGCTGCTGCTTACGGGCAACGTGGAGTTCTGTTGAAGATGAAACAGCAAACTCCTGAAGCTCTTATGGATTTTTCCAAGGCCGTCGAACTTGACAATGGTTACGCGTGGGCCTATGCACAGAGAGCCGATATTTACTCCCGATCCCAAGATCAGGAAAAGGCTCTTAGAGATATAGACAAGGCCCTTAAGAGCAAGCCAAACTTTGTTGAAGCCTTGAGATTGAGGGCTTGGATATTGAGCCGCATGGGTAAATGCAAAGATGCGTCTGAAGACTTCCAGAAAATAGCGAAGCTTAGCCCGAATGACGCCTGGTCTATTCAGGATACGGCGTGGTTCTTGCTCACCTGCCCTGATGAAAAGCTTCAGGATCCGACCAAGGCCATGGAATTGGCTCAAAAGGCAGCACAGATGTCAGGCGGCGATCAGGACGGTGTATTCCAGGAAACACTTGCTGAGGCATTTTTCAAACAGGGCGATTCCCTGAAGGCTGTTGAGCATCAAAAGAAAGCTATTGAAATGGGATCCAAGAAATGCCCCGACGGTTCCTGTGTAAAAGAAATGCAAGACAGGCTTAAAAAATATGAGTTGGCCGCCCGTCAGGAAGTTAGGACTTCTTACGAAATTCTGCCGGTCGATAGCGCCAAATAAAACTGTCTTCCAGAAAAAAAAAGGCGAATTCTCGTTGAATTCGCCTTTTTTGTTGTCTTTTTCCCCGCTATTTCCAGGACTCCAACCTAACCACCCACGGTTCCCCTTTGAGATCCTCAAAATCTACCTTGACAGATTTACCCAAAAAGGCTGCCACTTTTGATCTGTCTTCCCGGCATATCTTGGCTGTCTTCCTAATATCATCAGCGCCGATCAAAGTAACGCTGTCGTTATCTATTCTAGCTAGTTTCCACAGGAACTCCCCTGAATCGGCATTACCAGCCAAAGAAGACAACATCACAAGACTAATGACGCCTAACCATAGTTTGCTCATGGTTTCCTCCAACCCATCTTAAAAATCCCTTCAAAACAAATTACAAAAGCGAGCCGAAAAATTTTGATGCGTCTCATCGGCTCAAGCTAATAACCACATGATACCCTATTAAGGATAGTGTTTCAAGTTTCAAAGACATATCGAGAGTTGATGAGACCTGAGTTCGTCTTTCCGGATGATGCCGGCGTATGGCGATTCCATTTATTTTCCAGGAAACATCGTTACAAGGATCAGGAATCTTGAGGATATCAAGACGGAAGACCACATGCGAGTACAACCAGCATTCCCATCCACAGACGGATTGGCTGATCTTACATGATATTACGAAGATAGTTACTTGTAATGTAGATAAAATTGGCTCGGATTTTCAATCTTTTTGCCTGAAGTCTCGGAGGGAACGGAAAATACGGAGCTGCGGATCTGATGGCTCTGAGGGCGGATTCGTCAAGTATTGTGTGTCCAGATGAATCAAGTAGATTAACATACAGCAATTGTCCATCCTTGGCTATCGAGAATTCTACAGCCAAACTGCCGCCCAAGCCTGATTTAGCGGCTGTAGAAGGGTATACCCAGACCCCCTCGATTTTTTTCTTTAAATGCAGCATATAGGAGTAGAATTTGTCCTCGCGTGTATTTATGTCCACAACCGCTTCTTCTACATCCCCATCAGGAAAGAAATCGGTCGATCCGGGCATAGTCCTTGACATGCCCTTTGCAAGTTCCTGTTGCGTGGGGCGCAGGTCGATGTTTTTCTTCCTGACGGAATCGGGCCTGGCTTGCTGCTGGGAAGTTTCTTTTTCAGGCTTCTTATTCGTATTCAAATGTTTTTCCGCTGTTGGCTTTTTCTTTGGTTCTTCTTCAGGGGTTTCCTTTTCTGCGCTTTCCTTTTTGGGCTTGATCGGATTCTCTGGCGCGGCTGGTGGCATTAGAGAGGCCATCCTTTGATCCTGAGCGTCCATCTGGCCTAGAGGCGCCTTGGGAGCCGGAGGAATTTTTGGCAGTCTTTCCTTAATAGCTGTGTGATCTCGGTCAGAAATGGCCGAAGCCTCTTTAGGGGGAGGTTCCACAGGCTTTTCCTGCTCCTGTGGTTCAACCAGCCTTACCTGAGTTACTTTCTCACCGGGTTTAAGAAATGAAGTAGGTTGAACAAGGCTCTGAAGCAACGGTATTGCCGCAATCAGGGAGAAATGAAGTATTAGAGCGACGATAACACAATATTTGAATATCTTGTCTAACTTGCTGTTTTCAAGGGATCTGTAGCTATTCGACGAGAATTCGATCTCCGGTTCAGATTCAAAATCAGAATTATCACCTCCTGTATCATAAGGATCCGGCGCCGGTTCCAGATATAATGGGTCCGGTTCTCGCCCTTTTGAAACAGTCTTCCACAAGGATTTGAGGGTTTCATTTATCATTGAATTAGCATCTTAATATAAAACTTGTAAATATAATAGTCAGTTTTGATGTTTTTTCAACCTAATTTATAGAAATGCCAGGCTGTTCTTCGGGAGGCCCTGTTTCAGACCACTATTATCACTCCACTGTCGAATATTTTATACCTTCGGGGAAGTCTTTTCAAATCTTGGGTCCATATAATCCTTATTATCAAGAGATGAACAGAATTTTTCATAACATATCCCAGGGGTTGTCGTGGCATAGCAATACACACACCCATGGTAGCAGGTGTTGTAGGCCCCAATGTCGAATGACTCCAGACATCCACAATCCTGCCGGCTACGTGCCGGCTTCAGCCTTGATAGTGCTTCCATTGCCGCTTGGGATTGGATAAGGTTTGAAATAAGTGAACGATCGATGCATTGGCCCCTCGTAATTGAATTGTGCGCCAGATAATCGTGCGCGCACGAAACCAATCCGATTCCATGGCTATTCGCAATTGCCGCCATTTCCAAAGCCGCTCCCAAAGCATCCTCTTTGCCCGGTATGGAGAAATCAAGCCCGATGCCAGTCATTTTACGTATAGTCTTTTTATAATAGTCGCAAAAGCTGAATATGCATTGGACTGTATAGGATTTCATGACTGAGCAGAGATGGTCAAAGTTTTTCAGGCTATCGTTAATACTAAACTCGCTGGTAATAACGACAGGATCATATCGCCATCTGATCACCCCGGCGCCTAGATGTGACCTGATTTTCTCCACTGACTCAAAGATTAGACGCAAATTGGGTATATCAGGTTCCAGAACCTTGGGATAATTATTGATGGTGTACAAGAAATACATTGGGTATCCGCGATCTTTAAGTTCGGGGAGGTATCTGAGCAGAGGTTGCGCATTTTTTGTCCAAAATACGATGGCAATAACATTTTCCGGGCTTAGTGATACGGTAGATACGCGACTGCTGAATGGGGACATCACCCGGACATGTCCGGCCCTGATTCTTTGCATAAACCATTTGCCGTAGAAAGCTGGAATGTCGGTGCGCCTGCTAACTGAAATAATTTTCATCTGCGAACACATTTATAGAACCCTTAATTCCGGTTACCCCATTAGCAATATGGCCCAATAATACCATGGATCGTTATTTACCGCCTATCAGGCTATTTTTGGATAAACATTTTTATTCCATGTATTTGTGATGTTGTTATAATAGGTTTGAGAAACTTGAGTCATCCATTAATACCCTGCAATTTATTACAGGTTGCTCATGTTCACGAATTGCCTGATCATGGCAAATTTGTGACTGGCTATGCGTGAGGAGCGTCGCCATTCAAGGTTGAAAACCGCCCCATGGCGCGCCTGAGCCCAGTAATTATTATGAGAAAGGAAAGTATATGGCAAAACCCAAGAAAAGTCAGGACTCGTTTGATGGAGTAACTGCCGACAATGAGCGAGCCCGGGCGGTAGAAGTTGCTGTGAGCCAAATTGAGCGGCAATTTGGTCGCGGCTCGATAATGAAACTTGGAGACGCAGGATTACTAGCCAATGTCAAAGTGATTTCCACCGGATCCATTGCTCTTGACGTTGCCATTGGCGTTGGCGGGATCCCCAGAGGCAGAATCACGGAAATCTTCGGCCCGGAGTCTTCCGGGAAAACTACCTTATGTCTGCACGTAATAGCCGAGGCTCAAAAAAAGGGTGGTTACGCTGCATTTGTTGACGCAGAACATGCCCTGGACACCCACTATGCCAAAAAACTCGGAGTCAAAACTGAGGAGCTATTGGTATCCCAGCCAGACACAGGGGAGCAGGCTCTTGAAATAACTGAGATTCTTGTCAGGTCGGGCGCGATGGATGTCGTTGTAATCGATTCGGTAGCAGCTTTAGTGCCGAGAGCTGAGATAGAGGGCGAAATGGGCGACTCACACATGGGTCTTCAGGCTCGCTTGATGTCTCAGGCTCTGCGAAAACTTACCGCGGCCATCTCAAAATCAAACACAGCCGTTATATTTACAAATCAGATCAGGCAAAAAATTGGTATTATGTTTGGAAATCCTGAAACCACAACAGGTGGGAATGCGCTGAAATTCTATTCATCATTACGCCTGGACATAAGACGAATTGGGCAAATTAAGGAAGGCGAAAACATTACGGGTTCAAGAACCAAGGTTAAGGTGGTAAAGAATAAATTGGCGCCACCTTTTCAACAGGTTGAATTTGACATCATGTATAACGAGGGAATATCCAGCGCGGGAGAAACGCTGGATCTTGGGGTTGAATCAGGGGTTATCGACAAGTCCGGAGCCTGGTATTCCTATAACGACGATAGAATAGGACAAGGTAGAGAGAATGTAAAAACCTACCTCCGTGAAAACCCAGACATTCTGAACGAAATCAGGGCTAAAATACTTGATAGCAAAGGGTTTTCAGTTTCGTCGGGCGTTTCTGATAGCGAGCCAAATGATTCAGAACCCACAGCGCCGGACGCAGGTGATTTCTAGATAACGACATGGCGACATTGATTCAGAGGGAATGCGACATACGGTTTGATCGAGGCAAATGTCTGATCAAAATCATAATTTTATTCATATCGAGCGCAACGTTTATTTTCCATTTGTTTATGACGATGGCACAGAGTAATATGGTTTCAATAAAGACAGCTTCTTAATGCTCCTGGTCTTTTCTTGCAAAAAAACAATGTGGTGAATCGTTGGCGCATAAACATGTTAATCTGATCCAGGGTTCTTCTAATGAAAGATGCCAATCCTAACGTGACTAAAGAGCTTAATGAACATACCAAGTATTACAGATCTCTAACTATAAACATGGTACTCATTATTGTTCTGGTGTCTATCATGCCGCTGATACTGGCTTCAGTAACAATTGGTTACTTTTTTGACATTTCTTACAAGGAAAAAGTGGCTGATCATGTGGTCACGTTGGTCAAGAAGCATCAACAAAGCATTGACAGTTTTCTTAAACAGCGAGTTGCAAACATTAGGTCACTAGCCCGGATTTTTTCTTTCGATCAACTGAATAATGACGCTTTCCTCAAGGAGAGGTTGCTCGTTCTTCAGGAAGAATATGGATCCATTTTTGTCGATATCGGGTTGGTGAACCAAAACGGCATTCAGATCGCTTATGCCGGTCCATATAGCCTAAAAAACGCGGATTACTCAAAATCCGAATGGTTTAAGCAAAGCATAGATACCGATGTATATGTAAGCGATGTGTTTCATGGCTTGAGAGGTGTTCCACATTTCATCATTGCGGTGCGCAGGGAGCGTGAGGATGGAACCAGGTGGATACTAAGGGCGACGGTAGATTTCGAATCATTCAATTCTCTTGTCGAAAACATCAGAATCGGTAAGACAGGTTTTGCATTCATTCTTAACCGAAGAGGAGAATTTCAAACCCAGCCACGTTTTGAGATCAGCAAGACAAAGGCCCCCTATATCGAATTTATGGCTGGAGAAAAGATTCGTCCGGACCAGATCGGTTTTGTCGAGCAATCATTGGGGAGTGGCGAAGACACTTTGCATGTGATGGCGCCCCTAAAAGGGGGTAACTGGTTACTTGCATTTCAACAAAATTCATCTGACGCATACAAGGTGCTGGAATACGCGCGCTTACTGACATTAGGGATATTCTGGCTAGGTGGTCTTGGGATAATAGTTGTCGCCATATTGTTGTCAAAAAGAATGGTACGCCATATAGCCCGCGCAGACCTTGAAAAGGAAATGATGAATGAACAGGTCATCGAGGCTGGAAAACTGGCGTCATTAGGTGAACTTGCGGCAGGAATAGCGCATGAAATCAACAATCCGGTCGCTATAATGGCTGAGGAGGCTGGCTGGATCGAAGACCTTCTAACTGAGGAAGATTTCAAGGATAGCGAGAATCTGGACGAATTCAGAAGAGCGTTGAGCCAGATAAGAACGCAGGGAAAGAGATGCAAGGAAATAACCCACAAGCTTTTGAGCTTTGCAAGAAAAACTGACCCAACCGTAAAGAATGTTCAGCTAAATGAAATGATTGAGGATGTCATCGCGTTATCGGAACAACGGGCGAAATATGCCAATGTCAAGCTTTTCTCGGAACTGGATAATGAGTTGCCCACAGTTGATGTTTCACCTTCTGAAGTTCAGCAAGTCTTGTTGAATCTGGTGAACAATGCTGTAGACGCCCTGGAGCCTCAGGGGGGCAAAGTAACCTTGTCCAGCAAGGTAGAGAACAATTTCATTGTAATCGATGTCGCTGACGACGGACCTGGAATTCCTAAAGCAAATTTGTCCCGGATTTTTGATCCGTTTTTTACTACCAAACCCGTGGGCAAGGGCACTGGTCTCGGGCTTTCAATATGTTACGGCATTATAAAGAAAATGGGAGGAGAAATCAGTGTTAGCAGCGCAGTAAGCCTTGGAACGACATTCCATATCAGAATCCCGGTTCCAGAGAAAGCTGCTACTGAATCTTCAGGTTAACTATTGTCACTCAATAGACTAACCTAATGTTTGACGCCGTGTTTGATATCTCTAGCCTTCACGCAAACGCCGATGGGGAAGAAACGATGACTGGCAATCCTGGCGAAATAGTCGATAAACCGAGGCTTCTTATTGTTGACGATGAAGAAGGCTATGTAAATATTTTGGCAAAGCGACTTACCAAACGAAACTTTTTGGTCAAAACAGCCCTAAGTGGGGCTCAGGGAATTCAGGAGCTCAGACGAAGCGATTTTGACGTAGCCATACTCGACCTGAAAATGGAGGGCATGGACGGAATAGAGGTGTTGAAGATTTTCAAGCAAATGGCGCCGCAGTTGGAAGTAGTCATGCTGACTGGACATGGATCGGAGCAGGCGGCGCGTGAAGGGATCAAGTTTGGCGCCTTTGATTATTTGACCAAGCCTTGCGAGCTCGACGAGCTTGTCGAAAAATTAAGGCATGCCTGCAAGAGGAGAGCATGTGGTGAATGAATTCAAGGTATTATTAGTAGATGACGAGGAAGACTTCGTCCATACTCTTGTGAAGCGTCTCAGAAAAAGAAAACTTGAAGTCGGCGCGGTATTGAGCGGAAAAGAGGCCATTAGAGCGGTCAGTGAATCTCCACCGGACGTTGTTGTTCTGGATGTGAAAATGCCGGACATGGACGGAATTGAAACCCTAAAACAGATTAAGACGCTCAAACCATCCATTGAGGTCATCATGCTTACCGGGCACGCAAATGTTGAGGTGGCCATCCGTGGTATGGAGTTGGGCGCTTTTGACTATCTGATGAAACCCATCGAAATCGATGAATTACTGTATAAACTTCAGGACGCGTTCAAAAAGAAGTGGTGCAACCCCGATGATCAGGAGTGCGCAATACCAAATTCACTAAAAACGAAATAAACCGGAACCAAAATGATCTTGTCCGGATAAACACTGTTGATTTTGTTCGGTCAGGAGCCATCAATACAAAAGACTCTTTCCAAGGTGTAAAATATATTGACAGTTATATTCTGAATCTCAAAAATACTTGCGGAGGACCAAAAAAAACAACCATAATTCAGAGTAGTTACAAACCTACTCTGTTTTCTTTTTTTGGCACACAGATTGCAGTAATCTGTAAGGTTTACTTTAACAACTAGGGAGGAAGCTCGAAATGAAATTGGGTAAGGCGTTGTACCAGATGTTCATGGAAGCATCCAGGGCTCATGCGCGATGGGACTATGAGACGTCCATGGCCATTCTTCGGGACAAGAAAAGACTTCGTATACTTGCGTTAATGGCAATTCCGGCAGTGCTGACAGGAGTAGCTCTTGCGGCTGACATTCCGAACGAATACTTGGGAGGTTACAAAGCTTATCAACCCGCTTATTATACTCCGACGATATTCGTGGTATCGATAGCCGTCGAGCTCTGCGCAGGCCTGATAACCGGCTGTATCGGAGCTGGAGGAGGTTTCATAATTACACCTGCCCTAATGAGCGCGGGCGTAAAGGGAATACTGGCGGTTGGAACAGACCTGTTTCACATTTTCGCAAAAGCCATCATGGGAACAGCGATTCACAAGAAGCTTGGAAACGTGTCGGTTCCCCTTGCAATAGCCTTTCTGGTTGGATCTGGAGTCGGCGTTACCGGCGGCGGGTTTATTAACAGGGCAATTTACGAGCATAATC
>CAITZA010000276.1 GCA_903896745.1 uncultured Desulfomonile sp.
GCCGGTTCGCATATCAGCAATACATTTCCATTAATTCTATCACATTTCTTAACTTGCGTGGTAGAATTGGCTTTTATGAGGCTCGACATTTTTGAACACAGAAAAAGCCTTCCTGAAGAGAAGCGCTTTTTTGTCATAATCAGGCATCGGTAATCGACAATTCTGGGTAGAAGGTTCAATGGTTAAATAGAAGGATTCAGACTGAGGAACTTTTCGCGAAATAGGGCTACCCCGACATTGGAATACCTAAACAGGAACGAGTAATGAAAATAGTTCCCTTCTGCGATATCAAGATCAATAGATCGAGGAGTTTTGAGGTTTTCAGAGACGGTTTGCTTCGTTTTACCCAAAATCGATAGTCACGGTAATTAATGATTATTCGATGAACTTTTTTCCTGCCTGTGTTATTTATGCTAACTTGCCTTTTATTCATGGTAGTTTTATATTAGCGCTCTCTGGGCGCCGAATTGTGACGGACGTTTTTGTCGAAGAGTGTCTGGAATACTGCGGCCAACTAAATAAGGAACAGTTTGGGTGGAGTTATCAAAACAATCCACATTAGAGGTGGATTTTATTTTGTATGTTCTTTGTCTTTCAGGAGTTGGTTTGATAAGCCTTGAATAGGTGAAGTGAAGTAGACTGATCAGCGTAAGGTTCTGAGGATATATATGGAACGAGAGAGTCAGGAAACCGTTGACGAAGTAAGGATGTCATTCTTCGACCATTTGGAAGAATTGCGTCAAAGGCTGATTCGAGCGGTCATAGCGATACTGATAGGGTTTGGTTTATGCATTGGTTTTAAGGAACGCTTGTACAACATTCTTGCGGATCCAATCCTTCAACTTTTGCCCAAGGACTCATCGCTTGTCTTTACGAGTTTGCCGGACCCGTTCTTCATCCATTTGAAGGTTGCATTCATAGTTGGCCTGTTTTTGGCTTTTCCTTTTGTTCTCTACCAGATGTGGCTGTTTGTAAAGCCGGGCTTGCTCGAACATGAACGAAAGCTTGCCCTACCTGTAATAATCATAGCGACGCTCCTATTCTACAGTGGGGCGTGTTTCGCGTATTTTGTAGTGTTTCCGGCAGCTTTCTCATTCTTCCTGGGTTATGAGACAACAGTGTTAAAGCCCATGATTTCGATCAAGGAATACGTTTCACTGGTTGCCCTTCTGATGCTGGCGTTCGGGGCAGTTTTTGAAACACCTGTGCTGATAGTGTTCCTGGGCCTGTTGGGAGTTGTGGACAGCGCGTTTCTAAAAAAGGGCCGCCGCTATTTTGTGGTCATCTCATTCATTATTGCGGCAATTCTTACGCCGACCCCCGATGTTATCAACCAGACGCTCATGGCGGTTCCGATGCTGATTTTTTACGAACTCGGTATTCAGATACTTGTGATATTTGAAAAAAGACGCCGTAAAAAGGAGGCTGAGGAGGATAGGGAACCCGAAAAGAACGAGGACGAAGAAACCCAGACAAAAGATTAGTGAACCCGATGTGTTCTTAAAATAGATTTTTGTGCTGGAAACTTTCTTGAGACAAGTTGTCCATAACTAGAAATTGACAGGGGCTCGCGTTTCACAAAGGTCGAGTCCCAATTTTTTTAAATGTCCCTTGTGGGAGTAATAGAATTGTCAGCGACCGTTTCATTAACAAAAGGCTCATATGTCAACGTCTCTCCGAGGGGCCAGAAAAAGTCCCAGTTCCTGACTTTATTGAGGGCTCTTGTCGTCAGGGACGTGACCAGCCGGTA
>CAITZA010000277.1 GCA_903896745.1 uncultured Desulfomonile sp.
GGACGGTACCCGATGATGTTCTCAACCGCGGAACTGCAATAAAGGAAAAGGCCATCACTGTTCACTTCCCATATCCAGTCACCGGCCACATCCGCAACCTGGCGGAAACGTTCCTCACTATCCTTCAGAGCCTGTTCTACCCGTTTCCGGTCTGTCACGTCCCGTGACACTCCCACGATTTCGACCTTGCCGGTTTTTTCATCGTACCATGTGGAAGCGCTAACTTCACACCATATTTTGGCCCCATTTTTGTGGAATACCTGAGATTCAAAGATAGTGTTGCCTGTTTTTCCTTCAACCATTTCCCTGAGACGTTCGGACCCCGCCTTGCGTGATTCCGGGACTAGCCAGTCCCTCAGTGGAATAGTCTTTATTTCTTCCTGTGTATAGCCAAATATTTTTTCCGATGACGGTGAAGCAAAGGTAAACCTCTCGGTGTATGGATCCATCCTCCAGATTACATCGGAAGATTTTTCCACAACCAGACGATACTGAAGTTCGCTGTTTCTTACCTGGTCCTCGACAAGTTTTCGTTCGGTGATGTCCTGAACAGTGCCTATAGACCGTACAGGAGCACCCGAGTCATCAAATATGGTATTGCAACGTTCATGCACATATTTGATGCGACCATCATCAAACTTTAACCTGTGGACAATGTCGTACGGGGTTTTATTGGCAACCGAGGAGTTGTATGCGTCCCTTACAGCTTCACGGTCATCAGGATGCACCATATCCAGGAATGCCTCAAGAGAAGCTCCAAACTCTTCCGGATCTATCTCGAATATCCTGTAAATCTCATCAGACCAGTGAAGCAGATTGCTCGCTACCTCATAATCCCAACTTCCAATATGCGCAATCTCCTGCGCCTCCTTGAGTCGTGACTCTCTTTCTGTTAAATCCCTTTCAATCCTATTGCGTAGTGAAATTTCCTCCAGCAACCTTTCATTGACCTTTTCGAGGGAGTACGTGCGTTCTTGGACACAACGCTCAAGTTCATTCCTTGAGTCCACGAGGACTGCTTCAATTTTCTGGCGCTCGCTCACGTCTCTTCCAACCGAGAAGATCAGCCCTTCCCCTTCAACAAGCTGACTATCCCAGGAAATACAGCGACAGGTTCCGTCCTTGTGGAGACTCCTGATTCTGTACATGCTGACAGGCTTACCGCCAAGAACCGACTTCGCCACGCCGAGCGCCTCATCAAGATCGTCAGGATGAATAAACTCTTTCCATGGCCGTTCAAGCGCCTCATCGACTGACCAACCGAGAATTGACGTGAAAGCGGGGTTGACGGTTTTCAGATACCCATCCACGCCGGCTATGCAAAATATATCCTGCGAAAGGTTGAAAAAACGAATCATGTCCTGTTCTAGTGATCGCGATCCACTCATGGCGTTACCATTGGCCATCCGGCCATACCCATGTCATTCTAGAGAGGTCTTCATTTGGCGGAATTGAATGACATTATAATCGTTTTATCGATAAAACAAAACCTGTTTGAAGAAACTTGGGTAGGTTTCCACAGTGGGCTTTCCGTTCCCGGCGGTTGTCTTTGGTCGATCTAGCGCCTCAGGGTTATCAGACAGGCGCGCTAATCAAGAGCGCTGTTTTGTAAAGGGAGCATAGCCATACATGATAACAAAAACTCTTCCGGCGCTGTGTAGGGAGGATGTAGTGGAATGTTTGCCGATTTGTTCACGAGCTTGAGGAATAAAAAGTAGCATTCTCCCAAGGGAGGGTAATAATGAGGGTACTTACTTCGATTGTAGCTGGGGCAAAAGGTGGTGGTCTCAGGAAATCATATCGGCCAGGCACAACAGAGTCTCATGCAACTGTTGCGACCAATTTTCAGGGGCTATCCAACACGCGGCGAATCGCGGACAGTAACGCGCCAAGATCATACGGCTTGTGAACAAAACCACTGGCGCCAAGCTTCATGGTATCATCAAGGGCGCTGGCGGATGCGCATCCACTAACCATGACTACCCTCAGTTTCGGGTCTATTTTGAGCAGTTCCCTCAAGTTCGAGGAATGATGAATGCCCAGATCGATAAAACCCCAACAGGGATTTTCATGTGATTGCATGATTGTTTGTGTTGCAACAAACCAAACCTAATCCTTCTATTTAACCGTGACTCAACGGGTTAACCTTTTTCTGGAATATAAACTCGAAAGTAACGGTTTTATCTTCTTGGGATTATAAATTTTTCTCTGCAGCGCGTAAAAAAGTTCTACGTTCGTGAGCAATGGCAACGTTGTCATTGGTTTGTAGTATACAAAAAATTCTCTATTCTCGATTTATGCATAACAACAGGTTGTTCACGCTTCCTTAAGAGGTGTTGCGGCATGTAAGTTTTGCTAAGCTGTTGCCTGTGATTATGGTATTCTGTCGTAAATAATAGCAAACTTGAAAACCTTAGATCGGTCCCCACCGCAGTGTCTCGTTCACTGTCCTGGTCGGGTAGGCGAATACCTATGAAAGAGGGCGCTAATGAAAGCTGACTCTGAACATGAATGGCGTTATTCGTTACCCTGAGATTTATTTCTGAATCTAGGTGAAATGATACAATGCCGTCAGATCGGTTGCGAAAACAAATCCATCCAAGAATGTGGGAAGAATCTGACCTCTCCCTGGAAGTCATCGTCTTACTCTTCTTCGGTGTATTCTGGCTCCTTTTTGGCGTGCTGCTTTTCAGGATTTACTCCGGAGACCTTCCATATAACCCGGACAGCGCCTATGGGCTGTTCCTGGTCATTGTTTCCTTCCAGATGATCACCATTGGCAAGACCCCGTTTGGCGACCCTCGGCGCTCATGGGCGCTCGTGATCGTCGGAATTGGCACTGCAATTCTTGGAATCACCTTTTGTTTCATTCCCGGATACTTCACCAGTTTTGTTCGGACACTCGTTGGACTAGTCCTGTTTGTCGGCGGGATTGTGCTTTTCCTGCAGCTATTCATTTCTGAAAGAAAGGCGAGGGTGTGGATAAAGTTTGCGGGAATATTGCGTCAACTAACCATAGCCTGCGCATTTGTTTATGCCTTGACTGTTATTTCAGGCCTGATAACCCTGATCCCCGATTTCAGAGAAGACCCACGGACGGCGATTTTTGTAATGCTCTATGGCATGAGTTTCTTCTATCTAGCGTGGTGCATCTGGAAGATTGCCAGAATATATCCTCCCGAGAGGCCGGATAACTCGGCTTCAACTTTACGGAGTTCAGATAGGGCTGATTCAAAGGGACATTTCAGTTTATTCCACGAAGCCTCTCTGTCTCTCTCACCTGCAATCCTGATCCTATTGGGATTTATCATAACAATTCTGGGATGTCTGCTCTTTCCGGTTAGTCTGGGCTTGCTGCCATTCTCGCCAGATGGTCAGCTAGGCCTGATTCTGGCCATTATTGCCATCCAGATGACGACCATGGGAGACACCCCGCTCGGACAGTATACCCGCTCGTGGCTCATGGTAATCATAGGCTTTGTATTTGCTTGTTTAGGGGTATTTTCATGTGTCGTTCCGGGTATTCTGACCGGAATGATTCAGGTACTGCTGGGGATACTGAATATTGTACAGGGATCCATGTTTTTTATTAAACAGTTCTTTAAGAAACCAGATGCAATCATGACCACTCCGCAGGCCTCTATTGTTGTTCCCCCAATGGTTAATAGACTGGCTCGGACACAGATAGCCCTGAATTCGGTAACCTTGGCCTTCGGCGCATCAATGCTGCTGCCTGGTCTCGTATCTGGTTTCATTGTCGCCGTTATTTTAGTTTTAAATGGCTCCCTCATCCTGTCATTGGTCTCTCTCATGCAAAGGGCAGCGAAAATGCAGTCAAGTAGCGAACAGCAGGCGATTTAACTTCAGGCTTCCTGACTCTGACATATATGGCCCCTTCGATCTTCGTTAACAATGTAGGAGGTGAAAAAGATGTTCCCCAAACTGTTCAGCCCCGTAAGGATTGGTGGTTTGGAGATTAGGAACCGCGTGGTGATGACGGCCATGGGAGTCAACCTTGCCTCAGCGGGAGGCGGAGTAAATGATGACATAATAGCTTTCTACGAGGCTCGGGCGCGGGGTGGAATCGGACTCGTGGTCAGTGGGCTATGTAGAGTCATGGACGGCTCAGGCGCTGCTGAACCATGCCAGCTTGCCGCTAGAAACCCCGGTGACGTGCAGGGGATAGCCAGGCTCATGGACACGGTTCATAAGTACGGCGCAAGGATGTTTATCCAGTTGCAGCACCCAGGACGCCAGGCCAGCTTCTCGGTCGGCGGAGAGCAGCCCGTATCATCCTCGGCGGTTGTAAGTCCCATAACCGGAGAGACTCCTCGAGCGCTGACGGTTCCGGAGATTCGGAAAATTCAGGATGCGTTTGTGAAAGGGGCTCGTCTGGCTCAGATGGCCGGTGTCGATGGCATAGAGCTGCATGGCGCTCATGGTTACCTGATCAACAGCTTTCTGTCTCCATATCTCAACCGTCGTGATGATGATTATGGTGGTAACTTCGAAAACCGCCTACGGTTCCTGACTGAGATCATCGCTGGCATACGCTCTGTCTGCGGTAAGACTCTTCCTCTTGGCGTCCGCCTCTCGGCTGAGGAATTCCTGGGAGACTTAGGCATCGAACTGGCCGCAAGCTGTATGATCGCTGCGGAACTGGAGAAGGCCGGCATCAACTTCATAGATATCAGCTCCACCATCCCGGATAGCCCCAAGTTCACAGCCTGCATCGAGCCGGGCACTGTCGAGCAGGGATGGAAAAAATATATGGCGGCTGAGATCAAGAAGCATGTAAAAATACCGGTCATCGCTGTGGCGAACATCAAGGAGCCGGCAGTCGCCGAGGCAATTCTGGAGGAGGGATGCTGCGACCTGGTTGGCGTAGCGCGAGGGCATCTGGCTGATCCGGAATGGTGCAAAAAAGCGAAGGCCGGTAAGACGGAAACCATACGCAAATGTATAGGCTGCCTGGTGTGCTTTGACGAGATCGAGCATGCGCGGCACGTCAAGTGTTCTGTGAACCCTGTCACCGGTCGGGAACGCGAGTTCGCAAGTCCCGCTCCCGACGGCGCAGGACGCACGGTGGCGGTGGTCGGTGGTGGCCCGGCCGGGCTCACGGCAGCCCTGGTACTGAGGCGCCGTGGCTTTCGAGTCGTCCTGTTTGAACGGTCTCTGAGGCTTGGCGGCACACTGAACGTAGCCGATAAAGGCTTCGCCAGAGACAAAATCACAAGGTTCGTCGATTCCATGATCGCTCAGGTGGAGGAAAGCGGTGTCGAGTTGCGCCTCGGAGAAGAAGGCACGGTGGAGAAAGTCAGAGCCCTGTCTCCCTGCGGCGTATTAATAGCGTGCGGCGCTCGTCCGTTCATACCTCCGGTCCCGGGGATCGCCGGGAAAAACGTCGTCATAGCGGAGGACGTTCTTGCAGCAAAGGCACAGGTAAAAGGCGAGTGCGTGATCATTGGCACAGGCATGACAGGCCTGGAGACGGCGGAGGTATTGATGCTGGCCGGGCACAAGACCAGCCTCGTTGACATGCTGCCGGAGATCGGCGCTGGCGCTAACATCATAGTAATCCTTGACATCAAGGAGCGTATGGCCTGCTACCAACCGGTTTGTCTACCATCCCACCGGTTACTGAAAATCACTACAGGTGGAGTGGAACTCGAATGTATGGAAAGACGTGAATCAGTGTTCCTCCCAGCAGACACGGTGATTCTGGCCATGGGTGTCAGACCGGACACGGAGGTTGTAGAGCGATTCAAAACGGCTTTCCCGGAGGCTCTGGTCATGGGAGACGCTGTGCGCGGCGGGCGAATAGTGGATGCGACCCAGGACGCCTACGGCAAAGCGTTCGTATTCGAGCCGTAAGATCCCATAAAACAGCGCTTGAAGGACATCAGCTTTTCCCTTTTGTGGTAAGAGAAAATCCGGAGCCGTCCTGAATTCAGGAGTTAAGTCTTGTGATAAGGAAGGAACGGAAATGTGCGAGACGCAGAATTATTATCGGAATAAGTTTGCCGTCGTGACGGGCGCCGCCTCAGGCGTCGGATTAGCGCTGACGGAAACCATTCTTTCCTATGGAGCGGAGAGGATCGTCCTCGCTGATGTCAATGAGGCGAATTTGGCCGGGGAGGTTGCGAGGCTAAACTCAGCCCACTCCGGTCAGGCTCTCGGAGTCAGGTGCGACGTCACCAATGAAGAAGAAGTCAAAGGCATGATCGAACAAGCGGCCGAATTCTGTGTCGGGCGTATAGATTTCCTATTTAATAACGCCGGCGCCGGTTTTGCGGGAAAATTTGAAGAGCAGGGCAACGGAGACTGGGGGAAAGCATTTGCTCTGAACTTCTACGGGGCTGTCTATGGTATCCGCGCCGTTCTGCCGATCATGCGAGCCCAAGGCAGCGGGCACATCGTGAATGTCATATCAGGTATCGCATTCTATCCAATGGCTTATCAGACTATGTACTCCGCAACCAAGGCGGCCCTGAACGGGCTAACCCTGGCCCTCCGCTACGAGTATTGGGATGAAAACATCCGATTTACATCCGCTACACCTGGAACGGTGGCTACCGCTATCTGGTCGGTAGGCGGCGGGGACGCCCCCAAAGGAGCTCAGTCCCCTCAACAGTCAGCGCGGACGATACTCAGCGGTGTGTCGAAAAACGAGCGGCTGGTTCTGGGCGACGATACCGATGCTTCAGGGGTAAGGAGCCGTTTCAATCCTGATGCTGCAAAATATGCCGATGAGTATTTGCTAAACGTAGCCCGAAAGCGCCGCAAAGGCGAGTGGGCCGTCTGATTTATATGGTAACAAACAAAGGAGGATGTGGACCTATGCAAAACGGAAGCTATTTCATCCCCCGTGAACAGATATATTCGTTCATGAATCCGAGCGCTATGAACAACCAGGAGGGCCTCTACGTTACCTGGAAAACCGATCCAGTTGCGGCGCGACGTGTGCTGCCTCCCCCGCTCGATCTTCTCGATCCAGCTCATCCTATTGCCATGGTGTACGTCGTCAACATCCGCGAACCGACGTTCGCTCCCTGGTACATGGAAGGAGGTCTAAGCCTGTTGTGTCGATATGGGGACATTGTGGGCGCCTATTTTCTGAACCTCCAACTTAGTGGACCTGGGGCGCATATGGGCCTTTGTAGTGGGCGTGAAAAGGCGGGACTGCCCAAGAAGATGTGCGAGCGCATAGTCGTCGAGCGTAACGGTGACTGGGCTAGCGCTGTCATTGAGAGAAAGGGCCGACGTATTTTTTCGATCGAAGTGGAAATGGGAGGGTACAACGACCCCATAATGGAAGTCATGCGCAAGGATTACGGGCCGGGATACCAGGAACGGGGAGCGTGCCTGCTGTTCCAATACGAGTGCGGACAGGCTCGGGATAACCGCAGCACGTTCGAGAATATGCGCCTGGTCCACTACGACAGCGTCACAGACTTCCAGACATGGGAACCGGCGTTTATTCAATCTCTCAACATGGAGTCGTCGCTTGACGACCCTTGGGCGGAACTCCCAGTGGTCAGGCCCTTAGGCGCCGGCTACAGTATCAATTCCAACTGGATCGCCGATATCTCGCCTCTCGCTCACTTCGAGAGCCACGAGGGAGATAGCTTGATCTCATACCTGTTCACGGGCCGCTGGGACCGATCCACCCTCGTTAGTGAACGTTGCCAGCGATACGGGCAGTTCTAACATTTCAGGAGGACCAATCATGAAAGTCGATGATATCCGCAAAATACTAGTGGTAGGCCTGGGTACCATGGGACAGAAGATCGCGCTCCAGTGCGCCCGATTCGGCTATGAAGTGATAGCCTACGACCCAATCGCAAGGTCGCTGGAGAACGCCCGGGTGAAGATACCCGAGTTTGCCCGGGAACTAGTGGAGAAAAGGAAAATAGCGCCGGAAGCCGAGGAGACAGTCCTGTCCAGGATCAGCTACACTTCCCGCCCGGAGGATGGAGCTGATTCAGACCTACTGAGTGAGTCGGTGTTTGAGGACCCAGATCTCAAGGCGAAAGTCTTTGCCCAATTCAATCAGATCTGCCAGCCGAAAACGATCTTCACCACCAACACCTCGACGTTGCTTCCGTCCATGTACGCTGAGGCTACGGGACGACCGGCCCAGTTCGCTGCGCTCCACTTCTATGGAGTGTTCGATCACCACCTGGTCGATGTCATGCCTCACCCGGGGACCTCTCCTGAAATTGTGGAACTCTTGGCCGACTTCGCAAAGAGAATCAAGCAGTCACCTCTGGTTTTAAAGAGAGAATACCCTGGCTACGTGGCCAATGCTATCTTCGGCGCCATGAACAGTGTGGCGATCAATATTGCTCTTGTTGAGAAAGTCGCATCCGTGGAGGACGTGGATCGGGCCGTCATGCTTCACCTCGGCATGCCCTGCGGACCTTTCGGAGTAATGGATGTGGTGGGGCTGGATACAATATGGCGCGTGACAGAGAGCAACGCCAGGATATCAGGCGACGAAGGCTCTCAGCAATTCCTTGACGAATTCAAGCGGGACTACATCGACAAGGGCTGGCTCGGCGTCAAATCGGGTCGCGGTTTTTACACTTACCCTGACCCTGCCTACCTTCGTCCAGACTTTCTCGGCGGGGACTGAGATTGACTGGCCCGGATAGTTCGGCGAGCAAACCGGGGAACAGGGAGCAGAAGTTTCGGCAGGGCGCTTATTTACGAGCCAGGGGCCAGGAACATTGCGAATTACACACCAGGAGTCAAAGTATGACTATAAACCGGGCGATCGGTCTCATTCTGGCGCTGTCCTTCCTGTTTGTGTCTTATGCCTGCGCCTGGGAGTTCTCTTTGTCTGGGAATTTTATATGGGAGTATTATCAATTCTCCCAACTGGGCGACAAAGGCTTCTTCGGGACTTTCAATCAGGATAACAGCGGCGTGTCCAATGTGAGGCTAGCCGCTCGCAACGGTTGGCTCGGTCATGAGGTCGCCAGTCGCTATGATGTGACTTTCTGGGGTGATCAGTTGGCTTCAGGCTCTGACGTGGCGGCCAACTACATGTACACAGTATTGTTCCCGAAGTTTAAACTGAATGAGGCGCTTTCACTTCGTGGAAGTTACAGAATAGGCTCATGGAGCCTTACTTCTCCCGGGTCGGTTGCCTATGGCCATCTCAATAGTTCCAGGTATTTGAACAGTCAGTTCTCGGGGATCGGCGAGTCATTTTCCCCAGGTTACTGGCAAACATGGTATGCAGAGGCCCTGTTGCCCTGGGGATCAGTAACCATTGGGAAGTCGCCTAATACCATTGGGCTTGGTCTGATCATCGACTCCTTGGAGAACTCAACTGAGGCGCTCGTCTTGGGTGTTCCATATGGACCTTTCCAATTAGTAGCTCAATATTTTTTCTGGGGGCCAGGTAAAAATGTAAGTACTCGTCAGTCCTCTAATTATCCGTTGCATACTGACCGAAGTGGCGCCGCTCAGCCCCATTTCTCCTTTTTGGTCATGTACAACGCTGGCAACATCAGTTCTGAGACTTATGTCGAATACAGCAACGGTCACAAGGGGCCTGAATCGGAGCTTTACATGGGATCGGGTCTTCCAACAAATTCTCCTGTCTTTGCGGTGGACAGTTCGGCATTTTTCGGGTTCGCCAATCTCAAATATTTCAACGGAAGGTTCTTCTTTAATACAGAAGTCGGTTTTTATCAGGAATTTTTGAGGCAGAACGGCCTTTCGCTGAATCAAGTAAACGCGCTATATTTTCAGCCTCAAACTCGTTACTGGGAATTATGGGCGGGCATGATTGAATGCGGCGCTGTCGCCGGTCCGGCTAAGTTCAGTTTTCTATGGGCCTACTATCCAGGTCCTGACAGACGTGGTGGAAACCTCATCGACAGACAGCCTACTGTTGTTCCGGTATTCTCCCCCAACGGCGGTGTGAATCTTTATTTGCCATACAGCCTTTTGCTTGGCTATGACTATGGCTCGGGAAATGATTCCATATCGCGTTCTTCCAACCACGGTTTTATCACAGATGCCAGCACGTATGGCGTCAGATTGGATTACGCTGTGGCAGCAAACCTGAATGTATATGTAACCGGTATGTATGCCAGCAGAATCTCACAAGGATATGGATGGGGATGGATACGACCCGATCCTTCTGATGTCCTGATAACGTCTCCAGCGCTGCAATTCGGTAATGGGCTTAACGGGCCGCTTCCAACATTAAATAATCCATCCCCAGCGCCGAGTGGGAATCTAGTAGACCTTTCCTTTGCGCCTGGCCCTACTGGCGCTCCCAACATTCTGGAGAGAGACCTTGGATATGAATTTGGCGGCGGGATAGATTGGAAACTCATCGAAGGATACATTCTAACCGCCCGGGTGGCCTACTGGAAGCCCGGCGACTGGTTTAAATACGCATGTGTGGACAGGAAACAATCAACGTGGGTTACTCCTAACGCTACCAACCGTTGGGGAATAAACCCGAATCGGGAAATTGACCCAATTTTTGGGGTACGCGCCGCAATTCAGGTGGATTTCTAATGCTCGATTTCCGTTTTCCTCCCCGTGCCGGAATACAGCCAGAAACTGTAATGTTAATTAGGTGATAATCGTCTTCCCTAGTTTTTCAACAAAGATATTTCTCCCGCTGTCTTGCGAGCTACCTCAAAAAAACAGACACTTGCTGAAGGAAACCATAAAGCTTGTTGAGTTCCATTACAAAGTACGCTGCGAGGCTTATCGCATCAGATTACTTTTTAAAGGAGATTCGAACTGACCTTTCGCGCCTTTTTACAGGAATAAGGACCAATGTTCATGATTGGATTTAATAATTGTCGCGACGAGTCCAATTTGTTTTAATAAATAGGAGCCATTTTAAATCGGTAGGCTCCAATGGATCTAAGGTCATGCACCCCGAGCGGTTGGGATGTCAGCTTCTTACCGATCATGCCGGCTTTTGTCAGAAAAATTGGAGTTGTATAGGAAGTAGACAGACTTTGTGGCGCCCAGAGTGACGTGAGTCCTGGGCACATGGTTTTGGCCTTGATATTGTATACACTTTCCGTGCACAGTCCGTTGTATCGATAAGAGCGAAGTTTTGCTGAAATGGACCTGGAATTGATTGCTTGCGAGGGTGTGACTGCCTCCAAGCTCGATGATGAAGCTCTGGGCAAGTTGTCTGGATCGCATCGGACAGGCGGCCAATAAGGTTTATCAATCAATTAAAGCAGGACTGGGGAGAATGGACCGAATAAGCCTATTTTTGGTCGCAGATAAGCCGGCGTAGAGGCCGGCTTATCTGGACGATCAATGTTGCCGAGTACAAGCTGGACGCGTCACAATATAGGGATGGTAGTCAGGTATGTGATCAGGTCATGTTTCCAAACGCTTGCGCTCTTCGCTCCTGATTTCCCTTCGAAGCAGCTTTCCAACCTTGGATTTCGGTAGCATATCCCTGAATTCGATGTAATTGGGGACCTTGTATTCGATCAGCCTCTTGCGGCACCACTTGA
>CAITZA010000278.1 GCA_903896745.1 uncultured Desulfomonile sp.
GCCAATCAATTTGGGATATTTGATACTCGATCTCAAATGGACCGATCATGCAAAATGATTGTGGAGATTCGATCAGTAAGGCCCTTTCTCAGTAACTTCTCAATAACCCCGGGCAGGCGGATAATAGGGTGTTTTTGGTCTGACGTCTAGGTCTTGTTTCTGATGGTGATGGTGTGTGTCTGAAGTTTTCTTGTGAGAGAGCAAAAAAAGGCGCGACATAAGGAATGAAACATGCTTTAAGGGGTTCATGAGTGTCACCTTAAAGATTCCTCAAATTTCAGACGAAGAGCGCACTCCTTTAGTGGCGGCCCTGTTGGAAATTGTACAGGTTCAGCAGGACCTCATTCAAGAATTAAGAGACGAAATAGCCAGACTGAAAGGTCAGAAGCCCAAACCCAGGATCAAGCCTTCCAGCCTGGGAAAGAAGAGCAGGAACAAGGACAGGAAAGGTATGCCTGGAAGTCGTTCAAAGAGGAACAAGACTGAGAGACTGGAGATCCACGAGACGGTAGTTGTCGAAGCTCACAACGTCCCCAAGGAGAGCAAATTCAGGGGGTATGAGAATTTCACTGTTCAGGACCTGCTTTTGCAACCATTTAATACGCTCTATCGTCGGGAGCGGTGGACAACACCCCAAGGTGAAGACATTGTGGCTCCGCTTCCAATGAAGATCAGGACCCTTGGTGGTCATTTCGGTCCTACGTTGCATTGCTTTATTATCTACCAGTATTATCATTCACACGTTACCCAGCCTCTGATACTGGAACAACTCCTCGAATTGGGTATAGATATCTCTGCCGGTCAGGTGAATCACATAATCGTTGAAGGGAATGAATTGTTCCACAAAGAAAAGGACGAGATCCTTCAGGTCGGTCTCAAGATCTCGGGCTATGTAAATGTCGATGATACCGGCGCTCGCCATCAGGGGAGAAATGGATATTGCACCCACATCGGCAATGAGATGTTCGCCTGGTTTCAAAGTACCGATAGCAAGAGCCGGATCAACTTTCTTGAACTTCTTCGGGCGGGAGCAAATAATTATGCTTTAAACAGCAAAGCGCTTGATTACATGAATGAGCGAAAACTCCCCAAGGCTCAGCTTGAGGGATTGGCGTCTTTCTCCAACATTGTCTTGGAAGATGAAGCGGCCTGGCAAGCGCTTCTTAAATCATTGGGCTTCACCAACAACCGGCATATCAGGATTGCCACAGAAGGGGCCTTGCTGGGGGCCATTCTGGAACTCGGCTTCATCCGCCCGGACCTGGTCATTCTCAGTGACGACGCCGGACAATTTGATGTCTTGCTCCATGCCCTCTGCTGGATACACGCAGAGCGATCAATAAACAGGCTCGTTGGATTCAACGATTCACAGCGCAGTGCGCTTGAGGGGATACGAACACAGATATGGGAATTCTATGAAGAACTGAAAACCTACAAACACAACCCCTGCGAGAATAAGAAGCAACAACTTGAAAAGAAATTCGATGCGATATTTTCTTCCCACACGTCTTATGCGACTTTGAACAAGATCCTCAAACGTATACGCAAGAACAAGTCGGAGCTTTTGTTGGCACTGGACCGGCCAGACATTCCTTTGCACAACAATGCAAGCGAGACAGACATCCGCGAATACGTGAAAAAGCGAAAGATCAGTGGTTCAACCCGGAGTGATCTGGGACGACGCTCCCGGGATACATTTGCAAGTCTAAAAAAGACAACCAGAAAACTCGGAGTTGGATTCTGGGTTTACCTCAATGACAGGCTGGTGGGAAAGAACTTGATCCCAAGGCTGACTGATCTCATGAAACAGCTAGCGGAGAAATCTCTCGTTAACTTTCCAAAAACGAACGCCCCATTACCTATGCGACTGTGTGCTTGACAAACCTCTTTTCCGAACATCAAGATGGGATCATGATCTGTTAAAAAAACTACCCGGGATTATTGAGAAGTTACCTTTACATAGGTGTTGCATTTCTGGACGATACAAGCCCCAGACACAAACCTACCGTTATGTAGCCATAACC
>CAITZA010000279.1 GCA_903896745.1 uncultured Desulfomonile sp.
CCCGATCTTACAGCGTGCTAACAGACTACAACCAACTTGCTTCAGTCAGGTCTGGTTCATGCGACTCAATCCTGTTATATTATTGTTAGCAAGGCATTGTTATGCTGGTTTCCAGGCCGTCTTGTAAACTCAGGCATTGATGTGACCTGTCTCAAAATAAGGGGACCAAAAATGAAAAAGATGTTTGCTGTCTTATTCCTTATGGCTCTTTGGGTTTCGACCGCCACAGGAGACACTATCGACAGGTTCTCAGATACGCTTCCTGTTACGAAAGTGGTTCTCTACAAACATGGCCTCGGCTATTTCGAACGGGAAGGAAAGATTCAGGGAAATGCGACAATTTCTCTTTCTTTCCCTGAAGATCAGATGAAAGACATACTCACCAGTTTGTATGCTGTAGATCTCGATCGCGGCAGGATTTCTTCAATTCGCTATGAAACGCGTGATCCGCTTTCGAAGCAGCTTCAGGACATTCTGATCAAGGTTCCGGAGGACGCTGCGTTGAGCCAGTTCATGGTTCAGCTCAAGGGGGCGTCTGTTAGCGTCAAAGCCTCAGGAGAAACGGTAAGCGGCAGAGTGCTTGGTATAGAGCCTGTCACTGAAATAATAAACAACGCCTCGATGACAAAGGGCTATCGTCTGGTATTGCTCACCGGTTCTGGCACGATCAAATCGGTAGACCTTTATTCAATATCCGAATTCACATTGCCGGATGAAAAACTGCAGGCCGACCTCAAACGACTCCTCGACGTATCCATTGAGGCCAAGCGCAACGATCGCAAGAAACTAATCTTTAGCGCTGTTGGGGAAGGCGCCAGAAAGGTTCGGATCGGCTATCTGATCGGGATGCCTGTCTGGAAATGCACGTATCGAATATTGCTGGATGAGAAGAAAAAGGAGTCGCCGCCATTGATTCAAGGCTGGGCTTTGGCTGAGAACAATACTGATGATGATTGGAAGGACGTCAAGATTTCTTTTGTGGCGGGCAATCCAATCTCTTATGTTATGGATTTGTATTCGCCCTATTATATAAGGCGCAATCTTGTTCCGATTCCTGGGTTGCAGGGTCTTGGGGTGGATTGGTCAAAAGTGTCGCCTCCGGATATTGCAAGTGATACCGCAGTCAGTCGAGACAGGTACGCCCTTATGGAATCGAGGAAGGAGAAACGGGCTGCGGCTCCTTCGGCCAGCGTAGCCAAACCGGTCGGGGCCAAGGCAGGAAGTAAACCGGCCCATGTCGGCGCTTCTCTGGGAGAAGCCCCAAATGAAGATCGCGATGTCGAGGATTCCAGGTCTATTGGGGATATCCTTGCGGGGAGCCTGAATGCTGATACAACTGCTGAAAGGCTTGGCAATCTTTTCAGTTACGAACCCAGGGAAAAACTTTCAATTCCCAAGGGGCAGGCGGCCATGGTTTCAATTCTGTCCGAGCAAATTGCCGGCAAGCGCATCATATACTACAAGGCCAATTTTTCCCCGAGGCCTGTGAATGCTTTTGTTTTGCAAAATTCCACCGATCTTACGCTTGAAGCGGGACCTGTGTCCTTTTTCGAGGGTAGCGCATCCCTCGGGGAGGGTATTCTAACAAACACACTGGCTCCGGGTAGCCAGGCGATAATCCCGTATGCCCTGGACGTTTCGTTTGACATTGTTCCCCAGGAAAAATCCAGACGAGATCCTGTTTTCAGGGCCAAGCTTGTTGACGGCATACTTACTCTCACGTCTGCCGAAACCCTCACCAACAGTTGGAAAATCATTAATCGTGGAAAGGACACTTCAACCTTGTGGCTATTTCAGCCCAAGGGGTCCGGGTATAAACTGTCCAAGCCCGAAAAACCTCTCAAGGAGGTTGACAGGCATTATTGCTTTGAAACAGTTATTAAACCTGGAGAGACTGTAGATTTCGTTGTTGAGGAAAATCGGGATGTTTCAGAAACTGTTCAATTGGCCAAGTGCAGTGAAGAACAGATTCGTTTCTATCTGACTCAGCCCAGTTTATCAAAAGGCGCCAGGGCCTTCTTGAAGGATTTGGGCGATCTGATGGCAAAAAAGGTTTCTTTGCAAAAAGAGATGACCGAACTCAATCAACAATCAAAACGACTATCTGATGAACAGTCTCGAATCCGCTCCAATCTTCAGGCGCTTTCCTCCAATCAGCCAAAAGAGCAGGAATTGCGTTCAAAATGGGTAGCTGGCCTTGCAACCAACGAGAATCAGTTGTCAGACTGCAGGGCCAAACTTGACGAAGCGGGAACTCAAGTTCTCAGATTGGAAGAAGCTTTGTCTAAAAAGGTCAGGGATTACAGAGACGAGTAGGTTTGTTTGCCAAACCTGTAAAAAGATATATCGATCATCGGACTATTGATGCATGGCTTTGAAAACCTACCTGGGGCTTTTCAACAAGTACTTGTACGAGGCGATAAAACTTGGAATATTTTGTTATATGCGCAGTTGCGCTATTGGTTTCTTCATTGACGCTGTTCTCCGGTTTTGGTCTGGGAACGCTACTCATGCCCGCTTTTGCTCTATTTTTTCCGATAAAATTCGCAATTGCCGCCACTGCGGTTGTTCATCTTGCCAACAACCTGTTCAAACTTTTTCTAGTTGGTCGCCATGCGGATATAAAAACAGTTCTTAGATTCACGATTCCCGCCATTCTGTTTGCTTCGCTGGGAGCGTTTCTTCTGGGATATCTGTCCGGCATGCCTTTATTGATCAGTTACCAGATAGGGCCCATGTCCTGTGAAGTAACATTAGTCAAGCTGGTGACGGCAATCCTGATAGCATTTTTCTCTTTCTGGGATTTGTCCCCTCGTCTGGAACGACTGGAATTCGGGCCTGAATATGTGCCATTGGGTGGTGCGCTTTCAGGACTGTTTGGCGGTTTATCCGGACTTCAAGGCGCATTGCGGAGCGCTTTCCTGATTCGATGCGGACTCTCCAAGGAAGCATTTATAGGAACCGGAGTTGTGTCAACCGTTGGTGTTGATACGGCAAGGCTAATCGTTTACGGCGCCACATTCGTAACTAATGAATTTTCGGGCCTGGCCGGTCATGGGGCCACGGGCCCCATTCTGGCTGGAACTATGGCAGCGTTTGTCGGGTCCTTTATCGGAAACAGAATGCTCAAGAAAGTAACCATGAGGACGGTGCAGTTGATAGTAGGGGTAATGCTAATTTTGCTATCTGTTGCGCTCGGGGCTGGTATGATCTAGTCCAGTCCCTTTACTGCACGATACAAAGCCGGTCTGATAATGCTTCTTCGCCCCATGGAGTCCCCTGGCGCTTTTCTCAATACACCATCATCTACTGACTGGGGGGATATTGAATTTTGAATTGCGCCGTGGGACCGAGCCCCATGGTTGTAAAAATGGTTCGAAACCAACCATGTTGTAATTGAAATCCGACCATATATCATTTCCTCGAATTCTTAAGTAACTTTGAACTGTAATATTAATACCTTAAGTGCGTGAGCTGCTTTTTGAGTCTGGCGCCATTATTGCTTTTAAAATGGAAGTCTTTTCACGGAAAGGCGTTTCCCACCTTGTGAAGAATGGGGGCGCTCCTCAGTCGCTCGGTGGATACGAACGTACTGTCAGGAGGTGTTTATGGATGATCGAGGGTTGTGAATGAGAGAGCCGTTTGCATTCAGCGAGCTAGTGGCTTCAACGTTTCACAGTCGATCCGGGAAAAGACTCGGGAACTATCTTTGGGACATGGAGAAGATCAAGTGAAAAAAATGCTTTTGGTTCTTGCAGGTTTAATGGCGCTCATAATCGGTCCCGGTTTGGGCATTGCGAATGAAACATCGTGGAAATCACTTTATGATCAGGCCCGGAAGGCTTTCAGTCAAGGCCATAGAGACCAGGCGCTTGTGATTGCCGGCAAATCCATGAAACAGGCTGGCATCGAATCCGGCGCTGAAAGCCTTAATACTCTAAAATCATTAATTCTGATTGGAGACATGCTTTTGGCTACGGGTGACTATTCAAAATCATCCTCATATTACAAAAGCGCCTTCGATCTTTACCCTAAGGTTTTCGGAGAGATGCATCCAAACACAGCAAGGTTGATGAAAATACTGTCAGCTAATGAAATTACAATTCAGGACGCTCCTAAGGCTAAAGAGATACTTGCGATAGCGCTGGAGATCAATGAGCTCTCTGGCCATTCACAAGACCCATGTTCTTCGGAATGCCTGACTCAGTGTTTGATACAACTGTCCGGAAAAATAGATACGGTGAAGCTTGCTGAGGCCTCCATTAACGGGAAACGCTAGAAAATTATTCACGTCATGATGGTTTGGGAAGCGCTTGATACATACGGAGCGGGCGCTTCCCAAACTGTATTCCAAGCTCAGCATGTCCATGAGCCATTTACAGTTCGGTATAATGCGTTTTTGCAACCATCAGGAATAACTGCGTCCGACATCAGCCGCCGGTCATGGCCAGGCCAATCGGATAAATGGTTTTGAGTCGCATTCTAACCGGACAGGGGGCGCTCGTAAAAACTAACTGAACGCCTGTTTGAAAATAAGCGCCATTCTCGCAAGAATGGCCAGGATAAACACTAATCCTGAAACAGGCAATGTCAGATGATTGTATGAATTTGCTTTGAGCCATGGCGCCAGAATGATGTTCAACATTGGCATGACAGCCCATTTCAGGATGGCCACGCTTAGATCGTTTCCGACCAGCATCGCTACCGCCTGCCCCAGGTGGCGTGCAAAAGGCTCCAGAGCGAGTGAGCGCAACATCACGGTCGGATAGAGCCCTACAAGAACCGCCATTGCCATTTTTCACGATTGGGGGATAGACATCAGAACCGCGGTAACCGGCGAAAGCTTCAGCGGAGGCTGATATCCCTCTCCGCCATTCCATGAACCAGTCGGATCCGCTTGCGGAAACCCATTGAATCACCACTGCAGACGCTAATGATATGCGTACTTCCATGAATTGACTCCGTCAGGGCAAGTCAGACAACAACAGCGGTCCCATAGTGGAGAAAACTGGACGGCAATCATAAACAAGCTGGGAATCATCACCCACCATGTGCCGGGCTATTGGAACATAGAAAAATATTGGCTTTCCCGTCGTTTCAAACAATATACCCCTGAGTCGGTGATTTACGA
>CAITZA010000280.1 GCA_903896745.1 uncultured Desulfomonile sp.
TCCCACCCCATCTGGCCAAATGCGGCCACACTACCTGTCATAGGCAACAAAGCGCCTATCCTGATCGGCTCGGACGCTGAAGCAAGGGAAATCAACAACGCTACCAGGGTCAACGATAAGGACACAACACGCGCCATAGGCTCCTCCCTCTTTCATGAAAACAAGGTTTGACGTGGATGAATGCTGCTGCACAGTCGATCAGCCGCAAAAGTAGCCTCGAATTTCCAACCGACAACATTTAACCACAAGTGCTATAGTAAAGTAAACTTCTAAACCTTTGACGAATTTCTGACAGAAGTGTATCTTTTCATTCATGAAAACTGATCATAAAAAAACACGCGTTGGAGTTGTTGGTGTTGGCGCAATGGGCCAGCATCATGTAAGAATACTCAGTCATATCAAGGACGTCGAGTTCGTTGGGTTTCATGATCTTGATGAGATTCGGGCTCTCGAAATATGCGAGCGTCACTCCTGCGTGGCGTTTGATTCGCTGGATGAACTGATCGAAAACGTCGATGCCCTGTCGATAGCCGCGCCAACCTATCTGCATTACGAAATAGCAATCAGGTGCCTTCAGAAATCCAGGCCGTTGCTTGTTGAAAAACCTTTGGCGGCTAACGCTGAGCAGGCCGAAAAGATCGTTGACCTTGCCCGAAAAAATTCTGTTGCGCTCATGGTTGGCCATATCGAGCGTTATAACCCGGCGGTGGCAAAGCTGATGGATTTGCTGGCCTCGGAACCGGAGCCGGTTGTCACCATAGACGCTCGTCGCCTTAACCATTTTGACGGTTCAAGATGTCTTGATGTTGACGTTCTTTACGACCTCCTTATACATGACATTGATCTGGCGCTCGAAATTGCGAGGTCGGAAATCCGATGCGTCTCTGCTTCAGGAAGACCGGTGTTTTCAGATCTCAATGATGTGGCCTACACCAGAATGGAGTTTATGAACGGCGCAACTGCCATTCTGACAACTTCCAAAGCCTCTCCGAAGAAAACCAGAACCATTTCGGTCACTACCCCCACCCGCTTTCTTGAGGCTGACACTATTGATCGCACCCTGGTTGTTCACAGATCCGAAAATCTCACTATAGAGAAATCCGGAACTTGCGTTATGCGTGGCTTCCATGTAGAAGAAATCGAAATTGAGAACAAGGAACCCCTTCGACTGGAGATTGAAGAATTCGTAAATTGCGTCCGCTCCGGGGCGAAGCCGATCGTTGATGGGGAAAGGGCCCTCAAGGCAATGAAGGCAATTGAGCTGGTGGCAAATGCGATACATCGCGGCCAGACGATCTATTTCTAAGGGTTCGAAGACACCATAATTTTAATTTTTTGTTAAGGGACTGACTTGAATTTCATTTTTCAGGGTATTATTGACGGCCTGGCGCTTATAGCGCATTTTGATACAGAGGTTTATTTCATTGTCTGGACATCCCTGAAAGTTTCCCTCATTGCGGTAACAGGGGCGGCTATATTAGGGATTCCGATCGGAGTGCTTATTGCTCTGAACAATTTCGTTCTGAAAAGAACCCTTATCATATCTCTCAATACCGCCATGGCCTTTCCAACTGTGGTTTTGGGACTTATTTTCTACGCTTTTCTTAGCCGTAAAGGCCCTTTGGGTGATTATGGACTTTTGTTTACTCCGTTCGGAATGGAGATCGGCCTGTTCTTTCTTGCTACCCCAATAGTCATTAATCTTGCCCTCAGCGCTGTTCAGGCCCTGGATTCGCGGCTGTTCACAACATGTCGAACGCTCGGGGCCAACGCATGGCAGGAATTTCGCATGATCCTGCGGGAAGCGCGCTTTGCAATTACAGCAGCCGCGGCTCTGGCATTCGGCAGGGTAATATCCGAGGTCGGGATAGCCATGATGCTCGGCGGCAACATAAAGGGTTTTACCAGAACCATGACTACCGCAATAGCTCTTGAAACCAGCAAAGGTGAATTTGAGCTTGGAATGGCTCTGGGCATGGCCTTGCTCATTGTGGCGTTATTCGTTAATCTTGCCCTTTACGCCCTCCAGAAAAACTCATGACCACTCTCGCATACTCATTGGATAACATCAGTTTTTTTTATGGATCAAGGAGGGTCTTGAACATCAAAAGTCTGAACATTCCGTCCGGGGTCGTCACCGCAATACTTGGCCCCAACGGATCAGGTAAAACCACCCTGCTTCAGCTACTATCTTTCGTAGAACAACCCTCGGCCGGTTCTATAAGCCTCTTTGGAGAACGCGCAGGCAGAGCCAACAGGTTGTCTTTCAGGAGGCGAATAGGTTACCTGATGCAGAAGCCATACCTGTTCGACATGGATGTCTTTGAGAATGTAGCCTGGGCTCTGAAACTTAGAGGAATGGACGCAAAGACGGTCCAGTCGGTATGCGCGCAGGCGCTGGCCACTGTAGACCTTTCAGGGTTTGAAAAAAGACACGCTCGTTCCCTATCCGGAGGCGAAGCCCAGCGAGTGGCCCTTGCAAGGGCTTTGGCCATTAACCCCGACATCTTCCTGTTTGACGAACCCGCATCTCACCTTGACACAAAGAGCCAGTCACTAATTAATGATATCGTTATCAATTTGGGTGAATCCAAAGACAGGACCGTTTTGATCATCACACACGACTACTCTGACATAGCGCGATTTGTCCCGAACTTTATCGAACTTGAATCAGGGTCGCTCGTCAGTTCCAACATCGACTCCTGACCCCGTCGGCCCGCAAAACGTGAGATGCCACTATTCAAGCGCCAGGAGGATATTCACCCGATGAACATCGACATGTCAAAAGCTCAACAATCCTACCAACTGATCATAGATTTGCTTGACCGCAGGGGCCTGTTAAAAGAACGACTGCCCTTTTCCCCCGGATTACTGGAAGAAGCTGTTTTCTTTGCTTACAAAATGCGCCTCATAACACAGGGGAACGTCAAAAACCTGCTCGACCTTGACCGGAATGGCCTGAAAAAACTCATTCACGAATGGAACAGCGGAGATGAAGGCAACTGCACTTGCAGGATGGCCAGAAACCCGTTTGTGGAGGAACCGTAGTCACCACAAATCCTCTGATGGCTATTCATGGCGCCGCTCAGCACAACAAACAAAATTCCAAGGCGGAACGCCATTGGGTCGTGTGGCAGAGAAAGCAATGCTGATAGGCGCCGGGCCACTCTCAGCGGTTTCCAGACGCTCTGCCAATACACGCAGCGCTAAAGCCTCAGCCTTTGCCATGGCTTCATCGGCAGTTGCGCCATAAGCAAGAACTCCCGGCAAATCAGTCGCTTCCGCAATCCAGCGACCATCAGTCTCAAGTTCGTATTCTATGTTATAATTCATCCGTGACGTCCTTTGCCTGCAGTTGGCCCGTAATGATTCGCAACCGGACTTTGATGAAAGGGCACATAGGCGCCCCTTCTTCCCGTGACAGTGGAGTATCTATCTGAATCATCGGCAAGACTTTGGAAGATTTTATCATTTCTTTCATTGTCTACCTGAGATCAGACTATTTGGTTATGATGAATATTGCAAGCCCAATAACATTTTGATCGGCATTCCTTATCGAAGTTATGTAAAATCCTTGATTTATCAATGTGATTTGTAACTTATCCACACCCCCGGGCAAGAAGCTTATGCCTTGATGTTTCTCTTTGTCCCATTGGCTGGGGTTTTGGACTGAAGTGGAATCCGGGACATGTTGACATTATTTGATCAGAAAGCATAAAAGAGCGACACAAAGAATGGAATGCGCTATAGAAGCTTTATGAGCGCAATCGTAAAACTACCTGAAATTTCTGATGAGGAACTAACGTCTACAGTAGAGGCCTTTTTAGGGATCGTCAGGATCCAGCAAGAACGCAAAGATGAGATAGCAAGGCTGAAAGGGAATAATCCTGAACCTCAAATCCAGCCTTCTTCTCTGGACAAAAGCAAAAAAAGGCACACAACATAGTCGTGGAACAGCAGAGATGAAGGCGCCTGCACTTGCAGGATGGCCAGAAACCCGTTTGTAGAGGAACCGTAGTCAAA
>CAITZA010000281.1 GCA_903896745.1 uncultured Desulfomonile sp.
GTAGCCAAAGGCCTGTTGAGAGCGTTGCCCACATCAATGATTCCCTGTTCATCACGCACAATTCCGGTAATCGCTCCGTAAAAATCGCAGGTAATCACAATTCCAATTCCTGACGCCTGATTTTTCATCATGCCGCACTCCCTGAAACCATGCCATTGGCTACCACTATGGCATGTTTCGCATCTCTGGCAAATCCGTCAGCCCCCATTTCTTTCCATAAATCCGGCCCCTGATTGAGAGCATAGCCACCAACCAGGATTCTAACCTTATGATCCTTGCAGTCTTTTCGAATGGCCGAAATCAGATTCCTGGCAGCGCTTCGATGATAGGACATCGCAACGGATAGCCCTACAACGTCGGCATTATATTTGGTGATTGCTTCAACCACACTGACCGCCGGCGCATTTGCCCCCAAGTAATAGGTATCCCATCCCTCCATCTCAAAAAAATCCGCTACCATCCTGACTCCAATTTCATGCAATTCCCCGCCGACACAGGCCCCTATGAAAGTCTTGCCTATTTTTTCGCCGGAGAATATGTGCGGATAGAGCTGCGACATGATCAACTGCGTGGCCGCCGAACAGTAATGTTCCTGACCTACGCTGACCTTATTTAAATGCCATAGCCGTCCAATTTCATATTGACAAGTCTGAAATACATCCAGATAGATGTCCTTGACGCTAACCCCCGATTCCACTGCTTCAAGAATCAACTTACCAGCGCTTGAACGATCGCCATCGAGAAGAGCTTCCAGATAACCGCTTGCCAGTTCAGCCAATGGACCATCCAGGCATATGTGAGATTTGTAATCCGCAGAGACCGGCCCAAGACCGGAACTCGCATGGTCAACGTAACTGTCGGCAATCGTGCGCATTTCCGATGGCAAAATGTCTCTCAACAACTTTTTCGTATATTCCAGCATCGATGGCAAGGCGCCGGATGGAAAACCAAAACCGATGAACAGTTGTTCGAGCCATTTCACGTAATCAGAAAACAGGTCCGGATCACTTTCCAATAGCGCCTCAGCCAGATAGATGAAATGATTGGTGGAATCCCAGAATTTACTTTCCCTGCCTTGACCTATCCTTGAGGCCCACAGATCGAAAGGTTGAACATCCCGCGCTTCGAGCATCAATCGGGACAATTCCTTCCTTCGTTCATCTATGATTTTTCCAGCTTCTATATTTGTTTCTTTCATGTTAAACCCACTAAATACATATTCTTGAAAACTGATTGACCTTAGAATAATATGTCTTGCGATGTTTTTGTCATAGATAATGCTGAGATCCGAAGGTAAATAAATTAAAGGTCGTATACCGAACAGAACCATCTTGAAAAGAATATCACGGTTGGTGACAATATCGCAATCAAGTCCGAACACGAAAACGGCTTGGCCGTTGCCGGACGAATTGATCCTAATGACTCCTTTGGCTATTAAGAGAAATTATTATGTCTGAAAAGATTTGCATACTTGCTGTGGACGACAACCCTCACGTGCTCAAAGGAATGAGCAGAATTCTTAACACAAATGGATATCGGACCATAGAAGCTTCCGGGGGAGAGGAAGCATTACGCATGGCCAGGGAACACAGACCTGATATGATTCTGCTCGATGTCAACATGCCGGGCATGGATGGCTATGAGGTATGCAGGCGCATCAAGGCGAACTCTTCATATGGGAATCCTTTTGTAATCCTGATTTCCAGCATGAAAACTGACCCGGATGATCAGTCCCAGGGGCTGGAAATCGGAGCGGATGGATATATCGCCAGAACGTCCTCTAACCGTGAATTTCTGGCGCGTGTAACATCACTGTTACGACTCAAGCTTGCAGAAAAAGCTCTCAGGGAGAGTGAAGAACGGTTTCGGCTCATAGCTGACTACACCTATGACTGGGAGTTCTGGATGGCTCCCGATGCCAGCCTGTCTTATGTGTCACCTTCATGCGAACGAATCACAGGACATTCTCCAGAGGAATTCCTAAAAAATCCAAAACTGCTTTGTGAAATTGTGTATCCGGAAGATCGACCGGTTTTCGACGATCATATAGGCAACTCTCACATACTTGGCCCGAGCGCAATTGATTTTCGCATTATTACCAGTCGAGGCGATGTCCGATGGATATCTCACGTTTGTCAGCCGGTTTTCAGTGACACTGGAACCTGGTTGGGGCGTCGCGGCAGCAATCGGGACATTACGGAACGAAAACTTGCGGAATCCCAACTAGCTGAAGTTGGTGAGTTAAACCAGCAAATTATCCGGAATGCTCCGGTTGGAATATGTATATACAGGGCTGACGGACAATGCATTGTCGCAAACGACTATGCGGCCCAAACGGTTGGCGCTACGAGAGAACAGCTATTGGACCAGAAGTTTCTGGAAATAGAATCATGGCAAACATCCGGATTGCTGGACAAAGCCTTACATACGCTTAGAACCGGCATTCCCACAACTACCAGTATTAA
>CAITZA010000282.1 GCA_903896745.1 uncultured Desulfomonile sp.
ACCCAACTCACATCCGCCCGGCTGAGTTGTAACTCCGATGCAACTCGACCGAGATACTCCCTGCACAGCTGATCGATGTCAATTGCCAGGAACGCTCTTATAGTTGAATCATTAGTCATTGGCGATCACTCTGATCCATTAAGACATCCAGTTGAACTCCCAGACCAATTTTATCTCTTACTTCCTGATATTTTTTTTGGGCGTCCGGAGACGATTCAATCAGTTTGTTGACTCGGTCCTGATCCGCCGGATGTGTTGAAAGCCAGGGTGGTATTGGGGGTTTCTTGATCGCAGACATGCGACTCCAGAGTTTGACAGCTTCTTCTGGTTCATATCCAGCGCTTGCCATATAGGTCTGTCCTATCCTGTCCGCTTCAAATTCGTGAGTTCGGCTGTATGGTAAAATGACCCCAATCGTGGCGCCAAACCCAAGGGCTCCGATTATGGCCCTAGTCTTTTCATCAAGTTTTCCGTCGGTTGATTTGAATATCTCGGAACCAACGGCGCCTACCCCCTGCAGAGCCATTTGCTGGCTGAGTCTCTCCGCTCCGTGCCTGGCGACTGCGTGGGCAACTTCGTGACCGATAATTGCCGCAAGGCCCGCCTCGGTTTTTGCGTAGGGCAAAATGCCCTTATAAACTATTATCTTGCCGCCTGGAAGACAAAATGCGTTAGGAATATCCTGATCAATAAGCCTGACATCCCATTCAAAACCAGGCTTGTCAGTCTCATCAGCTACCTTACCTATTCTGTCAGCTACGCGCTTAACCGTTTCGTTAAGCGTCTTGTTTTCAGAAACTGGTTCACGCTTAAGAATCTCGCTGTATGCCTTGGCGCCGATAGAATTAAGTTGCTTGTCGGAAACAAAATTTAGCTGTTTTCTCCCTGTATGGGGCACAGTTGCGCAAGCGACAAGACTTAACGCAAAACAGCACAACAATATTGGTAACCTAAGTCTCAAAACTGGCCGCGCTTCTGAGTTATTGTTGGGTTATAATTCAACAACCCTAAATATCTTCTATATATTACAACATTTAATGACGGATATCAAACATCCGGCCGTCACATCCCTTCAACGCGTTTACAGCTTTGAAAAAAGAAGCTCGTTGTCAGGTAATTATTCCGCCATCTCAATAGGCCATTGACCAGTCTCCTGCAATACCTCGCGGAACACCTTCAAGGCCTGGTTTACGACGGGCATACCCCCATAAATCCCACACTGAAAAATAACCTCGGCTATCTCGGTAGGCTTACATCCAACATTGAGAGCCGCATAGATGTGAAGTTTGAGCTCTTCGAGCCTTTCCAGAACAGTTAGCGCCGACACCGTAACAAGTTGCCGTGTTTGATGTGGTATTTTTTCTCTGGCATACATTTGTCCGGTTATGAAAAGAGACAAGTCTTTGGCCAAACCCTTATCGAAAGATCTCCAAAGATCAAAAGGCCGTTCACCGCTATAGTTGTCAAAATACAGCTTGGCTGTTTTCGCAGTCTTGTTTTTCAGGTCTTCAGACATATTAGGCCTCCTGTTTAAAAATATTATCGAATTACGTTAATGTAAGAAATAATCAGACTTCGCTGGGTTTGCTCTGTCTGGACAGATTCAAAGCATTATAGACTCACTCTTAACCCATCATACGAAACCATCAGCTTGCAGGATAATGCAAAATCCTGAGCAATAGTATCGGCGACTGATTGCCACTCAGATTGGCAACGTGGGGTTGGATAAGGAACGCTAGTGCGTGGACTGATCAGGGGATTTGAGCATTCAGGTTTTTTAAGAATATTGTTATTAGGATCTCCCGAAACGATGTCGGAAGCAGAGATGTGGATTAGGTAAGTGGCCTCTATCGGGGCCCATCTCCTTATATAATCGATACCTCTTTGCAAGCTCATGTGGGATGGCCTGTTTTCATCAGGTTCATTGAGCCAGTGCGACTGAAATATCAGGATGTCTGGGTTAGATAGGAAATCAGGCTCTTCGGGCAATCCTACAAAATCAGAAGTATATACAATCTTTTTTCCAGCCCCTGAAGCGCCGCATTCAATTACATATCCCACTGATCCGGGGGCTGTAACACCATGATCGGTACTGAAAGGTATGATGGTGTCTCCAAAGTCAACGATTGGCTGATTCGGCACAGCAATATTTCTTTCAATCAAGGAACCTATTAAGTATGAAAATCTCAATTCAACAGATTTCCATGTCTCGTACGAAGCGTACACGGGAATAGGTTTCCATTGGTTTGCAGGAATGGTTCTCCTGTATGCGAGCAGATCATCCATTCCCAGGAAATGATCACCATGTTCGTGAGTAATCAGAACAGCGTCAGGACGTCCCAAATTGTGGATTTTCATTTGATTCAGCAAATCGGGACCGCAGTCGATCAATAAAGTGCAGTTCGATTGTATGAGGATGGATGAACGGGCTCGTTCTTCGTTCCTCATTCTCATGATAGAACAAATAGCGCACTGACAACCATGTTCAGGCGTCCTCCATGCGCTTCCTGTTCCCAGAAAAACTATTTCTCCCATTCTTGGCTAAACCTCTCGGCGAAAAAGGGATGATCAGTGTCAGGCGTGGGAAAACATTCGATTTCCTGTGTACAATCTATCGATGATAAAAATGTAGGAATATGTAACGAAGTTGTTGTTGAAGGCTTATAATAGGCCAATTTAACCAGATAACCAGCCCTGAAGCTTACCGGATTTATCTGCCACACCAAACGCTTTTGGGGTGGCCCGAATGTACGTTCAAATATGCAACATTTTCTATTCTTTTTGTCATTTGCCGCGATATACAATCAGCCCATGACTCAAATCATATGGGGATAGGGCGACCGTTACCCTGTCACCGAGGAGAACTTTTATGCGAAATCGAGACATTCTGCCTGACAGTTTGGTTCGAATACTCTTGCCGTCATCTGTTTCTACCTGATACATACCGCCAGAATGAACTTTTACAACCGTTCCTTCTACCTTGACATTGTCGTCCCTACTCACCTATTTGGTAACCTCTTTTCGTCTGACATTTCCGCCTCTACGTAATTACACCGGACAAATTGAAACTGACAGTCAAGCCCTTCAATATTCCTGGATAATCCATTAAGACTTAACATTATTATTACTACGTTGTCAAATCATCTTTGAATAAATCTCGTTTACCCGACTTAAATCCTCAGGAGTATCAACCTCAACAGAATCGAATTTGGTCAATATCACCTTGATTTTAAATCCGTTTTCTAGAGCCCTGAGTTGTTCCAGTCTCTCCTTGTCTTCAAGATAGCCTACAGGCAATCGAGCAAATTGCTGGAGAAAGTCGTTTCGATATGCATAAACTCCGTGGTGCTTGAAAAATTCGCAAGATGCTCCGTTTTCTCGGCAATAGGGAATTGTGGCCCTCGAGAAATACAAAGCAAATCCCTCTGTGTCAAAAACTGTCTTCACCGCATTGGGGTGGTTAATTTCTTCATCTCTTACAATTCTGTAAATCAGGGTGCTCATGGGGATAGAGTCATCGTTCAATAACGGACCTATTACCTCATCAATCATTTTTGGTTCAAAGAGAGGCTGATCTCCCTGGATATTTACGGCAATGTCATTGTCCTCAAGGCCCACATGATTTGCGGCCTCGGCAATTCTGTCAGTGCCACTGGGGTGATCAGACCTCGTCATGACCGCTTTAGCGCCATGATCCTGAACAGAGTTCATGATAATCTCAGAATCTGTAGCGACATAAACGTCTTGAAGAGCATCGCATTTAAGCGCCCTCTCATAAACACGTATGATCATCGGCTTACCGCAAACATCTGCCAGAGGCTTTCCTGGAAACCTTGATGAGGCCGCTCTCGCTGGAATGAAACCAACTACATTAATTTCTTGTTTCATCATCAGTGTAGGTTCTTTACAGTATCGCCTTAGCTGCTTGCTCAATTTCACCGCATGCCTTGTCTATTGCGGCATCGGTCAACTTGAGACTGATGGGAAGCGCTATGGTTCTCGACAAATAATCCTCAGTTTTGGGAAGCATGTCCGCTGAATAGCTGATTTCGCTTTCGCAATATGGTTTGCGGAAAGGAAAAGAACCTGGCCACGCTGTCTTCTGAGCCAGCAAGTGTTCCCAGTTATGCAGGAAATGCCACAGGTTATTCTTGAAATAAATAGCGCTAACCCCTTTGGAGGTTATACATTTATGAAATTCGGCTGCGCTGGAAGAATCAGGGAGGAAAAAACACAGGTGAGTATGACTGTCTACTCCACCGGAAGGAATGCCACGTAAGGTTATACCTTTAATATTACTCAATACGTTTCTGATTTTTAGCTGATTATTCTTCTGTGTTTCCAGTATTTCCGGAAGTCGTTCCATCTGGGCCAGACCGATTGCTCCCTGCATTTCCGTCATTCGGTAATTAAATCCCAGAAAATTCCTTCCTTCAAGCGCTCTTCCAACGGCGGGATTGTGGTCATGACCATGGTCAGCATATTCAGAGGCCCGAATGTAGGTTTCCGGGTCACTGGTAATCACCATGCCGCCTTCGCCTGTGGTAATTGTTTTGTAAAAGTCGAACGAAAATGTCCCAGCATGCCCGAGTGATCCCACTTTTTTTCCGTCCACACTGGCGCCTAACGCCTGAGCGGTATCCTCCAGAACTATCAGGTTGTTTTCGTGGGCGATTTTAATTATTTCCCTTATTCTGGCAGGAGACCCCAGCATGTGTACAGGAATGACGGCCTTCGTTTGAGGGGTAATTTTTGCACGGAAATCTTCAGGATCGAGATTAAGGGTATCGTCAATTTCACATGGAACCGGAATTGCTCCTGCCTCAATTATGGCCTCAAATGTCGCGATGAAGGTGAATCCCTGAGTTATTATTTCGTCGCCAGGCTTGATTCCCAGGGCAGCCATCGCTACTTTCAGCGCGGCGGTGCCGGATGTGACAGCCTGAGCGCAAGGAACGCCGTTGAAGCCGGCAAATTTTTCCTCAAATTCCCTGACTTTGTAAACGCCTTTTCGCTCATCCTTGAATTCGAATCTAAAAAGTATACCTGTATCAAAAACCTGATTAACCTGTTCTCGCTCCTTGTCGCCGATCCACTCATAGCCTGGCATCTGGGTCTCCTGTATAAAGTTCCTGTTCAAGATGAATATCGGAGAAATCGAAAAAAATGTGATTCCTCTTCGGGGCATGCATCCGCAAATAAACTAGAAAGCGGCCTCGTAAATCAAGGCTGCTTCCTCGGGGCCCAATTTACGCGGATTGTTTTCAACCGGTCTGGTTACCTTGAGCGCTCCTTCTACAAGCATCGGGATGTCGTCCATTGGAACCCCCAATTCAGAAAGACCTGCGGGTATCCCGATGTCGTCGCAAAGGGTTCTTACGGAGTCAACCGCCGCCTCAGCCGACCATCGCATCGAAAGGCTTTCTACTGACTCACCCATGCTCTGCGCTACCAACGCCATGGTTCTCTCCGCAGCAGGAAGATTGAATTCCATGACATGTGGTATTAGCACGGCGTTTGCCAGTCCATGCGGGATTCTGTAGTTGCCGCCCAATGGGTAGGCCAATGCATGTGCGGCTCCGACTCCCGCATCTGCAAGCGCCAGCCCCCCAAACAAACTGCCAAGTAGCATGTTCTCCCTGGCGTTTATATCATTGCCTCGATATACGGCTCGTCTCAAGCTGGTTGAAATTAGCCGCACCGCTGTTAAGGAAAGACTTTCGGTAAATATTGTAGAGGAAAGACTCGTTACGGATTCAATAGCATGAGTTAAGGCATCCATTCCGGTTGACGCCGTTATATCAGGGGGAAGGGAAAAAGTAAGTTCGGGGTCCAGCAGGGCAACATTGGGAAACATGTAGATGCTGTTAATCCCGCCTTTAGCCTTGGTTTGCCTGTTTGTAAAAACAGCAGTGAAAGTTACCTCGGACCCTGTGCCGGAGGTTGTAGGTATCATGATCGTGGGTATTCCGGGATGCTTGACAACATTCAGGCCGACATATTCCTCAGCCTTGCCGGGGTTGGTCAACAGCGCCGAGGCTGCCTTGGCCGTATCCATTGCCGAGCCACCGCCTATTCCTATCACTATGTCGGCCTGGATATCCCTACCTATGTCGGCGGCAGAATCGGCATTATCGAGATATGGTTCAGGCTCGACCTTCAGACTGATCTCACCACTTAAACCTGAATCTCTCAAACTTTTCCGAGCGGATTCCAGAATTCCATGACTCTCTAAGGATGGATCTGCAACGAGTAGATATTTCTTTGCGCCCATGGATTTAGACAATTCTCCCAAAGCGTTAATGGCGCCCAAACCCGATAGTATTCTGGTTCTGAACTGGAAATTTTTCAACCGCTCGATCATTTGCACCTCTCCTGCTAAATTCTGACAATAAAACGTCAAAGCTATAGCAGAAAACCATCGGAGGGGCAAGCAAAGAAAACTATTACATTTCAACGGCTAATATGTTATAAATAAAAGTTTAAGAAGAACCTTTTGTAAGGAGGCCATTGAAGTGCTTGAAATCCTGACTCGTGGATTCCGAGACGCAAAACAATATCTGCAGGGCATGAGGACTCTTGGCGAGGAGAATGTTTCCGAAGCCCTAAAAATTGTGCGAGTCTCTCTGCTGGAAGCCGACGTGGAATTTAATGTTACGAGGTCATTTCTTGATCACGTCAAGGAACAGGCTCTCGGCGAAATAGTCCAGACCAGGATCAAGCATAAAGACAAGAAGCTGAAAGTTTCCCCGGGCGACCATTTTATAAGATTGTGCCATGATGAGTTGACTCGGCTGATGGGGCCTGCTGAAACGGGTCTTAACCTGAAGACCAGTCCTGTCAGTACAATAATGATGGTCGGATTACAGGGATCCGGTAAGACCACCACAGCGGCCAAGCTTGCCAGGCATCTGATGAAATCGGGCAAGCGCCCCATACTGGTCGCGGCTGACGTATACCGTCCAGCGGCTGTTGATCAGTTGATAAAACTGGGCGCCAGTCTAAACATTCCAGTTTATTCGGAAGCCGGCGCTACTCCCCCCGAAATCTGCGAGAAATCAATTTCACATGCGACTGCTCTGGGTTGTAATGTGGCCATTTTTGATACTGCGGGCCGTCTCACTGTCGATAATTCCCTCATGGAAGAATTGAGCAGGATACAGGAGCTCACCTCACCTGACAACATTTTGCTGGTTTGTGACGCAATGATTGGTCAGGAATCCGTTAACGTAGCGCGTGCCTTTAATGAACGCATAAATCTTTCTGGATTTATTCTGACAAAACTTGACGGAGACGCTCGTGGTGGAGCTGCCATTTCGATAAAAGAAGCGACAGGCGTTCCGGTAAAATATGTTGGAATGGGCGAGGGTCTGGATCGGCTCGAAGAATTCCGTCCGGAAGGCCTGGCCTCCAGAATACTGGGATTTGGAGATGTAGTAGGCCTGGTTAAGGACTTTGAAGAAGTTGTGGACGAGAAGAAGGCTGAAGAAGACGCGATGCGAATGCTTCAGGGTAATTTCTCTCTAAACGACTTTTTGAACCAAGTAAAAACCATCAAGAAGATGGGCCCCCTGCAGGACGTCCTTGAGAAGCTCCCATTTTTTCAGAGTGGCATGCCTCAGCAGACAAATATTAATGACTACGAGTTGGTTCGAATAGAATCGATCATTAACTCCATGACCGAGAAGGAACGCAAGAGTCCTGATTTGATCGATGATAGCAGAATTCGGAGAATTGCCAGGGGATCCGGAAGAAAAGAAGTTGAGGTAAAAGAACTCTTACTCAAGTTTCAAGATATGCGCGACCTCATGAGCGTCATGGGAGGCGGAAAGATTCGTGGTCGCCTGAAGCACCTGAAAGGTCTTAAGAAAATGTTGGGAGATGGTCTTTCCAGGTTGACCGGCGGTGGTCAAAATGCGATGCCCACTCCAGAAAATCCGTTTGGCCTTCCTGAGGTAACCAAGAATAAGGCTAGCTCCAAGAAATCGCTCGACAAGCAAAGAAAAAAGAATAAGGAGGCCCGTAAGGCGCGCAAAAAGGGCAAGAAGTAATTTTTGCCACTCTTTCATTTGTAAACAAAAAATTTTCTCTAATGAAGAGTTGTAATGTTTTCCGGATTTGATAAGAATCATAGTCTAACGAGCCTGAATCATTATATTCGGGCAGGCAGTATAACAGGAGGATGAAGACATGCTTTGGAAACTGATCGGAATGATCATTCTTGGTCTGATTAGCGCAGGATTTAGCTATTACAACAAAAACTACTTTGTGAACATTTTTAATGATATTTTGGGTAGAGATGATGATGACGATCCTGCAACTCGAGTAGGACGCGGATTCATTTATGGTTTTCTTTTTCCAATTTATTTCTCACTTCTTCTATCAGGGTTAGCCATACTGATCAGCTTCCTGATCGGCGCGGGTGTTGTAGCTGCCATAGTTTTTGCGATAGTTTGGCTTACAGAAAAGGTATTTCCTCAGGCATGGCTGGGAAACTTCATAGTCCCATTCTTTAACAAAATTGGCTTGAGGGGCGCGAAGGTTGAACCGAAGCCTTGTTGCACCGTTCAATCGGACATATATCCGCCGTGTGACAAAGGTTAAATCGGATTGATATAGCGGTAGATGTTAATTTTACATTTATGAAAAACATGAGAGGCTATCTACGAATAAGCCTCTCATGCAAACACCCTTACTGATTCTTTTCCATTTCTCTTATCTTGTCGTCCATTGTAATCATTGCCAGTCTGACCGAGTCTACAAATCTCTCCTGAATTTCACCATGTCTTGTCAATTCGGCAAGAAAATCTATTCGTTGCTGTGTTCGTTTCTGCAGCAGTCTATGGTATTCAATATCCGATGGAGGAGTATATTTTTCATCATAAGCAGGGTCCAGGAAAGAGAGAGTTCCTTTTTGGGGAAGCATCAATCCCGGATAAATAGGCCAGTTCTCGGTTTCCATTTTTCCTCTAGCCAGGTGAACTACCATCGGAAGGGTCAGTTCTTTAGGTATGTCAATTTCTTTACCTCCAGAACCATAGAATTTATTTGTATTAAGAATGATCCCGATAGCGCCTCTCTTGAAAAGCTCCTCAAATCGCTCACAATCCAGAGTGAGCGGATAGACCCTAAAAGGATTTGCAAAGGGTTCGAACACGAGGCGGTTCATTTCCGACTCAGCGACATTTTCCGCTGAAGTCCTCATGGTAGCCAGCGAAGCTCCCATTGCGACTGCCAACCGGTGATTTGAAATGAAGGTTATGGGAGGCAGAGTTGTATCCTTCATCAGATAGCACACATAATTGGGCATTGGCCCTGTGTCCGCGAGATTCAGAAGCCATTCCCTGCTCTTAATAGCCCGTCCATTCCGATTTCTTATGTCGGTTGGGAAAATTACTTTGTTTGCATTCGCGTCTTCCGTCACCATCTGATTCATGGCTGTCATCCAGTAGTCAATGTCTCTGGATCCCGTCTCAGTCCCATCTGTCTTGTCAAAAAGATTTGGTTCAAGGACTATGGTCTTGTTGTGAGCCATGTCAATGTTGAACGCATCGTCGTGTATCACAGTAACCTTTTCTCCCTGATCAGACTTGATGGCGCCCTCGTGAAAGGCTGAATTGGTCAAAGACGACTTTCCTGAACCGGACAAGCCAAACACGGCCATTGACGAATTCCCCTCAACCAGATGGAATTCCTTTATCCCCGCATGGCAGGCAACCATCCCTGCCCTCACCCCTATAGTCCAACCAAATGTGAGAAGATTCTTTTTCATCTCACCAAAATATCTCAGACCAAGGACCGCGACGGCGTTGTGTTGCGGATCTATTATCACCAATCCTATTGGGAAATCAGGATGTTTCCAGTCCGGATCCGCAATCATGATTACATCGGTTTCCCCCGACAGTTTTACGGATTTCTCATAGGCTTCGAGATATTCAGGAGTCTCATGCTGAAAATTAAGGCAAACGTTCAACGCGTTAATGGCATGACGTTCCGTTGTCAGGTAATGAACCTTTATCATGCAGTCAGGATCGAGACCCATGTATGCATTTGTATAAATGAGAGGCTTTGAACCCATATCGTAAACCGCTTCACGCAGAATGGTCTCGTATTTGCCCTTGTCGGCCCCCATCTTGGGTACCAATACCCGCGCCTTGGCCGTCCGCCCCAAAATCGAGCCGTCATTGACTACAAGGACTTTAGCGTCTGTCGGCAACCCCATTTCCTTGCATTTATACATGGGGTGGTCAGTTTCTATGACGCCGGGCTGCTTGCGCGCTAACTCGTAACACTCTGGCAAACTTACTTTTCGTACATTGTTTCCGTAAAAGAGTGTTTTGATAATTGCTTGAAATGAGCTGGTCTGTTTTGGGTTCAAGACTCTCTCTGTTGCCATGCCGCCTCCTGGAAATATTTCAAAAACTGTGTTACTATTTCCTTTTATTGTCTAGTTTTATGAATGTTTTCGTAAGATTGATCCATGCGTGCCAGGCTGAGGAAATCGAACACATATCTGATATTAGCCCCTAATTTTGGTTAGGAGTGTCCGTCATCAATCACTCGGATTTGAAAACGCAGTCCTCATATATATCATAATACTGACAAAACCAGAATTGTTTATTTACGTTGATACTATGACAAATTTAAAGGCATGTATTCCACGGGACTGCTCTGAGTTGCGTTTTTGATCCAAAAAGTATACGAATAGCCGCAATGGGACAGTCTCGGCTATTTCGGTATGTCCCATCAGGCATCAACCCAGAGAATCATATGAACGTTGCAAAGACCTGTAACAGGATCGTTGGCGCCGAACATGCCGTGTCGCACGTATTTCGATTCGTGTTCAGGCTTAACGTCTTGTTGGCTTTATCGTTAACACTATTAATTACGACCGGGTGTGGCTATACGCTCTCTGGACTGCTTAAATCCAAAGAAAATGACAGTGTGTCAAATTCTCAACCGGCTTTGATAAAGCCTAAGCTCGACAATGCTTCCGAGAGTGAACTGCCGTCGGACAACACACGAGAACCATTAAACAAGGCTGGTTCGAGCGAGGGCAAAAACTCTGAACCAGAGGTTTCAAATACAAAGCCTGCTTTTGAATCCGGCAAGACTAAATCCAACCAAGGCGAACAGGAACAACGGGAAGAACAATTGAAACCGCCCAAGAGGCTTACAGGGACTGACCAGACTGACTTCCCTGAGGAAAAAGATCAAAAGCGCGGAGACAGGCCACTACCACCTCTACGCTCCAAAACCGACCAGGTCGATGATGATTTATTGGCCTCGGAAGACGAGGTCAGGAATCCGGACTTCAAGAAACATGATCATTCAAAATATGTCACAAAAATAAAAAATGCTGCGTTAGATTTCATCAATAAGGAGAGTGATTGCTCATACGCAAGGATATGCCGTCACAACACAACTGATGAGTGGTCATTGGGTATATATTTTGTTCAGGGCAAGAACTACTATTTTAGATCTTATGTATGGGATCCGATCGAAAACGCTTGGACAGAAACCTTTGAATCAGAAAAAAAACCGCATACCGGCATGAGGAAGCATTTATCTTTTAGCTCGGCTGGAAAAAGATGCCTGACCCTGAAAGGTAGCGACAGGGAATAAAAATTTGGCGCTTTCTCTTCGAACCTCATGTGTAATTCTTGACCTTGGAACAGTTTTGCTCTAATTGCAGCTTCACAGGCGTCAGTCCTGTTTCAGGAATCTTGATGTTTATTGATCTTACGTTTCTAATTTGGCAAATTGGATACGTCTTGGTAAAACCGAATCCTTGCTGCGGAGGCTCAGGTCATGAATGATGATATTGGGGTGAATATTCGGCAGGATGTGCTACGAACGCGTTTTGTATCATTCCAGGTATTTTTCCTTACATGTATGTTGATAAATATTTCGGACGTTCATTTTTATTCGCATTTACATGCGCAACAGACTAGGGATCAGTGCTACGGTTGCTGCGCTGGAGCCGGTTATGATGAATATTTCACAGAACAGTGCAGATTGAAGTGTTTCAGGAATCCGGATCACTGCATTCCGGCTAAAGGCAAAGAGTCAGTTGCGGGGACTCAACCGCCGGCGCCGGTAGAAAAGCCACCTCGACAGAAACCCGTGGAACAGCCTCAAGTGGCTGCTCAGGAACAGCCAGCCCGCCCTCAGCCCCGTCGGGCAGACTTTGTTTGGCCCAACCCCTTGAACCTGTCGCCGGGTAGAGAGTTTGAAGCGGCCGGTCAAATCCTGGCTATGAACGGAATCGTTCCTCAACACCCAAATTACGCTGTGGCTCTACGCGCGGTGGCGGACATGCTGACCGATTTTGGGAGAAACAATCCCATGGGCGGCGCTTTGCCAACCGCTCAGCTCGAAAGACTGGTAGGTCAATTCAGATAATCTCTGACGAATTAATATCCACTCCACATTCATGGTTTCCGGTATATGGCAGGACTAAAATTAATCACACTGGTAGCTTCATCATGTTTCCTGGTGTTACTTTCCGGGAACTTGAGGCTTTCTTGGTGTGAAACCAAATTGCAGCCTTTTTTAAATGCCCAGCCCGGTAACTTGAAGGAATTTTACCCGGATTGGTGGGGACAGGAACCTCTTTTGGAACAACTCGTAGAATGCAAGGGGTCTCCCAAATGTGTTTCCTGTCATGCCGACAATTCGAGGATGGACGCGTCACATGCCGTTTCGTGTGACAAATGCCACGGCGGCAATGTAACTTCTGAAGACAAGGCGGAGGCTCATGAAGGTCTCATCTCAGATCCCGGCGGCCTGAACGTCGTGGACAGGACGTGTGGCAAATGTCATCCCGAGGTAGCTCAAAAAGTCATGACATCCTCGATGGCTCTGGCTCCCAGAATGATCAACCAAACCCTTTTTGCTTTCGGACACAAAGAATGTTCCAAACCTTTTTATGCGACGGCTGAATCCAACAACCTGCAGGAACTTCCGAATCCCGTTTCATATTTTAATCGACGTTTTGAGGCGCTTATGCGCAACGACTCACAACCGGACAACCAAGACGGAAGTCAGTCAGAATTGTTGCGCAACTTGGGCGCTGATTTGTTAAGGAGATCGTGTTTACGCTGCCATCTTAACTCCAGAGGATCCAACCGGCCCGGAGAAAGCAGGGGGCAAGGATGTTCAGCATGCCATGTGGCATATTCCAATTCAAGCGCCGGCAAACCGGCTTATCATGGTATTGTTCGAAATGTGGGAGTAACCGCTTGCCTCAAATGCCACAATTCCAATCATGTCGGCGCTGATTTTGTTGGGCTTTTCGAAAAAGATCATAACAGGGGATTCAGATCGCCTGTTGTTTCAGGGGGGCAGGCCCCAACTATTTACGGTGCCGAGCAGCATCGACTCAGCGCCGATACCCATTTCAAAGCTTCCATGAGTTGCGCCGATTGCCATACATTGGATGAGATTCACGGCACAGGCAAGCCCTTGGATGCCTTGAAACAAAACGTCAAAATATCATGTCGGGGATGTCATTTGACTGGGGATCATCCCGGTTTGCTTCGGGACGATCAGGGGAATACCATCCTGATCGGACGAAATGAAAGAAAGGTTCCAAAATGGAACTCAGAAATTACGCCACACAAGAATGAAGCCCACATGAACAATCTTGCGTGTTCATCCTGTCACGCGGCGTGGTCTTTTCAGGACTATGGGCTTCACCTGATGCTGGATGAAAGAAACGAGTACTGGAAGTGGTCAATCAATTCATCGCAGAATGATCCGCAGGTTCAAGATATTATCAAGCGTTACACTGGGGACTTTGCTCAGCTCATTCCTCCCAAGGATGGGCGTCTTCCCAACGTTCCGGAGGAAAAATGGGAACCTCCTGTTTCGTTTGACTGGTTGTCCGGAATGTACCGAAAAGGAATCTGGTACAGGGGGTGGAGTTTACGACGATGGTCAAACCCTCCACTTGGGTTTGACTCGCAAGGACTGATTAGTGTTTTGAGACCTATGTATCAGTACGTTGTTTCTTATGTCGATCATGATGACCGTGTAGTTATTGACAGTAAGATACCCGTGACACCCGGAGGTTATCCTGCATTGATCGTCAATCCTTATACCCCCCACTCTACCGCAAAAATGGGCAGAAGTTGTCACGACTGTCACGGAAGTTACAAGGCGGCAGGATTGGGAGAAACCTTGAAGGGTATCGAAGTTCCGTCCACATATCCGCTGATTAGTCCCGAAAGATCGATACTCGAAAATAATTTCAGGTGGGACGCGTTTTATGATAGCCACGGACGTGCCTCTCAGTTTAGCGTGTATCCCCCACCTGCCGGTCCTCTCAGTCAGAAAACTGTTGACAAACTTCTCAACCCTTCAGCCAGACAAAAAGCTGAATGGTCAAAATACCTTTTTCAGTAAATTTGTCAGGGAATTTCACTACGATGTTTTCATGTTGGTTTGTTATTCGCTGCGGGACCATATCTCCTACACCATGCCATAAAATAAAACCTCAAACTTGACTGTTGATTCAACCGCATATACAGTCAGAACTTTGAAACTTTGTTCAAATAATTAATCGTGTTCGAGGTAGATGGTGAAAATAACTCTGGAACAGGTAGAATACGTTGCTACTTTAGGAAGGCTTTATTTGACCGAGGAAGAAAAATCGAAATACTTAAACCAACTCGATGACATACTAAAATACATGGATACGTTGGCTGCCGTAGATGCCGAAAATGTTGAACCAATGGCAAGCCCTGTGGAATTATTCAATCCGTTGCGAGATGATATTGTAAAACCTTCTCTACCAATAGACGAAGCCTTGGCCAATGCGCCTGCGCTGGAAGGCCCGTCCTTCAAAGTACCAAAAATTATTGAATGAATTTGGTAAATTCCCTAACCGGAATTCAGAAAGGGAGAAACTTTTGTCTAATCTTTTCAATAAGTCCGCGCATGAATTGATTGGCCTGTTAAATCAGAAACAAATAACATCTGTCGAAATAACGGAATCTGTTCTTGATCGAATAGATAATGTAGAATCCCAAGTTCATGCGATTGTCACACTGGATGCGGAATCAGCCATGGAATCAGCTAGACGCGCTGATGAAATGCTGGCTAAAGGCGAGTCGCGCACGCTCACAGGAATACCCATTATAATCAAGGACAACATGTGCTTCAAGGGACATCGGACCAGTTGCGGATCTAGAATACTGGAGAACTTCAAACCCCCTTATAGCGCTACGGTGGTTCAGAAAATCCAGGATGAGGGGATGGTGATCCTTGGGAGCGCAAACATGGACGAGTTTGCCATGGGGTCTTCGACAGAAACATCGTATTGGGGACCGACAAGGAATCCATGGCGTCTCGAATGTACCCCAGGTGGTTCTAGCGGTGGTTCAGCGGCTTGTGTTGCCGCGTGCGAGAGCATCGTATCCCTGGGATCGGACACCGGTGGCTCGATCAGGCTTCCGGCATCTTTCTGCGGTGTAACCGGTTTTAAACCAACTTATGGAGCCGTGTCGCGGTTTGGACTCGTGGCATACGCCTCAAGCCTCGATCAAATAGGCCCTTTTGGCAGAGATGTTAATGACATAGCGCTTGCGCTCAATCTGATATGTGGGCATGATCCTATGGACTCAACCTCGGCTCCTGTTGAACACCCCGACTTCACAACTTTTCTGAACAAGTCTGTCAAAGGAATGACTCTTGGAGCGCCGTCCCAGTTTTTCGACAAGATTGAGAACAAGGATGTTGAAAATGTCCTTGTTGAGGCAAGGCGGGTATTTGAGGATCTTGGAGTCAAATTTGTGGAGCTCTCCCTGCCCCATCTCGATTACGGCATAGCCGCATACTACATTATTGCCCCGTGCGAAGCTTCATCGAACCTTGCTCGATACGATGGAGTAAAATATGGATATAGGGCAAAAAACATCGATGGTATGATTGACATGTACTGCAAGTCCAGGGCGGACGGCTTTGGGGATGAAACCAAGCGAAGAATAATGCTCGGGACGTACGCTCTGTCTTCTGGTTATTATGACGCCTACTACCTAAAGGCAGCAAAGATTCGAACCCTTATAACTCAGGACTTCAAGAAAGCATTTGAATCGTGTGATGCCATTTTCTGTCCCACAGCCCCCGCTCCGGCTTTTAGACTTGGTGAAAAAACAGATGATCCGATGCAGATGTATCTCACAGATGTTTTTACGATTCCTGTTAATATGGCGGGATTGCCGGGAGTTTCGCTTCCGGGAGGCCTGTCCTTAGATGGCCTGCCTATTGGGTTTCAACTCATCTCTTCGCACTTTCAGGAATCAAGGCTAATTCAACTTTCTTCCGCCTTCCAGTCGCATACCGCTCATCATCTAGCCAGGCCTGCCCTGTAGGTTACTCGAGGATAATATGGAATATGAAGCTGTCATAGGTTTAGAGATTCACGCTCAATTGCTCACTAGTTCAAAGGCCTTTTGCTCTTGCTCCACAAAATTTGGAGCGCAACCAAACATGAATACATGTCCCATCTGCCAGGGGATGCCCGGAACCTTGCCTGTATTCAACAAGAGGGCGTTGGAATATACAATAAAGATGGCGCTGGCATGTAATTGCTCCATCAATGGGATCAGTCGATTCGCAAGAAAGAATTATTATTATCCGGACCTTCCGAAGAATTATCAGATTTCTCAATACGAGCTTCCAGTTTCTGAACACGGATGGGTAATTATAGAAACCGAACAAGGCCCCAGAAAAATCGGAATAACCAGAATACACATGGAAGAGGATGCAGGGAAACTGGTGCATGACGAGCGCAATCCCGTATCCTACGTGGATTATAACAGGACCGGTGTTCCCTTGATAGAAATCGTGTCTGAACCGGATATGCGAACCCCAGAAGAAGCGTCGAGCTACCTGAAGACTTTACATTCCATCCTCGTTTATCTTCGTATTTGCGATGGGAACATGGAAGAAGGAAGCTTTAGGTGTGATGCGAACGTCTCCGTCAGACCTGTAGGAACTGTTGAGTTTGGCACAAAGACCGAACTGAAGAACATGAATTCCTTTAAAAACGTTCAGAAAGGACTTCATTACGAAATTAACCGACACACCGAGATTGTCCGTGAGGGTGGCAGGATAATCCAGGAGACCAGGTTATTTGATCCCACTTCCGGGGCAACCGTATCCATGAGAAGCAAGGAACAGGCGCATGATTACAGGTATTTCCCGGACCCGGACCTCTTGCCATTAAGGGTTGATGAAGAATGGATTACAGAAATAAAAAATGGTCTTCCAGAATTACCTGCAGAAAAAAAAGAACGATTCATTAAAGATTTCGGAATCCCTCCTTATGACGCAGGCGTTTTGACAGCATCCAGGGAGTTGGCTGAATATTTTGAAGAAGTTGTTAATTACTTTAATAATCCCAAGTTAGTAAGCAACTGGATCATGACAGAATTCATGAGAGTCCTGAAGGCAGACGAATCCAGCGTTAAGGACAGTTTGGTTAAACCGGCCCAGCTCGCCGAATTGTTGAGAATGATAGAAGATGGAAAGATATCTGGAAAAATAGCCAAGACGGTTTTTGACGAGATGTGGGCAACTGGATTTTCACCCGACAAAATAGTTCTAGAAAAGGGGTTGCTACAGGTATCAGATACCTCCGAACTGGAATCTATAATATCTAAAATACTGGATGACAACCCTGCTGAAGTGAAAAAATACCTTGACGGGAAAACCCAGGTGGTTGGATTCTTTGTGGGGCAGGTAATGAAGGCATCCAAGGGTAAGGCCAATCCTGGACTGGTTAATAAAATACTTTCTGAACAATTGTCGAAACTATCAGCCTAGTGATCTCTGGTTTCGAGTCATCTAGTCTTCTCTGGGTGAAGGCCCTTTTTTCTGGGCCTTTGCCGGTTTCTTGGTGGGAGTTTTCTTGACGTCTCTCGTTGAATCCCGAATTTCCCTCTCGGGTTCAACCAGGCTTTTCCTGCTTAGTTGACTATCCATGGCTTTCCATGTAGCGGCAAACTCTCCAGCCTGCTCTTGCATAACATCCAGGGTTTTTCTCGCCGCCAGAAAGTTCTCCAACTGCCCCAATTCATCGGTCAAGTCAACTGTCCATTTACTCTTGGAGTCAGAGCGAACCAGACGGATTTCCCTGTTTACTCCCTTGAGGGTTCTTACGTCGAGTAGGGCCAGGGTATCTTCAATTCTTAGAATGGCCGGCTGGGAGGCTGGATCCAGGGCATTAAGAATTGCAACATTTTCACACGGCTGATCCAGACGATAGATCGATTCTATCTTTTTTACGAGATTTAGGGACTCCGATGATAGCATGGAACGGGCGCTTGTCTCCTGCCCATTTTTCATCCTGTCCCTATAGAGAACAAACATTTCTTCGGGCTTCGTCGGCGCCAAATCACATCCCTGCGCGCTTAACAATAGCAGGAAAATCCCGACAGAAAACCTGATTAGTTGATTGCGTCCAGGAATGAACATGTCGTGTAAATGCCCTTAATTTCCTGCTTCGAGCGCTTGTTCCCGCAGGTATGAACCTGATAAGGCCGACGACTCCAAAGGCAACCAGATTCTGAACTCACTACCTTTGCCGACGTGGCTGTCAACAGAAATTGTCCCATTATGTAACTGCGCCAATTCTTTACAAATTGCAAGTCCCAGTCCGGATCCGGTTTCCCCTTGAACGCCTTTGTCCCTACATCTGTGGAACTTGTCAAAGATTTTTGGCTTATCGATCTCATTGATCCCAATGCCATTGTCTTTTACAACAATCTCAATTCCTTCGATATCATATTTTTGTGCCCGTTGCGTTGAAACTTCTATTTTTCCAGCCCGATGAGTGAACTTAATGGCATTGCCAAGCAAATTTGTCACCATCCTTGCAACTTGGGCTATGTCTGCCTCAAACTTCGGTAAAGCTTTCCCGAGATTCAATTTCAACTCAATGCCTTTTTCTGATATCAAGCTCTTCAAAGTTTGGACACTCTGACTAACAGGAAGGTTTGGGTCAAAACGGGTAAGTCTCAAACTTACCATTCCGGATTCTAGTCTGAGTAATTCCAGTAGCGCATTTATGAAAGAAAGTTGCTGCCTTGCGGATTGCAAGGTCGTATCAACCAGTCTCTCGAGTTCAGGCTCAAGATGGCTTTTGCGCAGGCGATCAAGTGAACTGAGGACAGACTGGAACGGAGCTCGCACGTCATGTGACAAAACCGACAATAATTCAGCCTGCCATTTATTTTGCTCCTCGGTCTGTTTTCTCAATCTGTTCCTTTCAACCAGGTTATTGATCATCAGAGAAATTTTTCTGGGGTCTTGATTCAGGAGTTCCCTTTTTTCAATATAGCTGTCTGCGCCGGCCTCAAATGCGGAATTCCATGCGTCCACCGTTTCCATTGATGAACTTATTACTATCGTTAGATGCGGATACGATGATTTAAGCTCCTTACACAGATCTATTCCATTGGCGTCCGGAAACATAATATCTAGCAATATGGCGTCAAAATCGCGTGTAACGATTTTTCTCAAGCCCTCCCCGGAATCCGTCTGTTCAATGTCGTATATATTTCCTAACAATAACCTTACAGTGTCTCTTACAATTGGCTCATCATCCGCTATCAACAGTCTCATTCTGGAACCCATGACTAGATCTCCCGGCAAACAGGCAAGAAAACCGTGAAGCAGCTTCCATGGCCTTCCCTGCTCTTGACTTCTATTCGCCCGGAATGCGCCATTGCTATCTTACGAGCAAGATACAAGCCCCGACCTGTCCCGCCCGTTGTAAAACCTAGTTTGAATATCTTGGCGAGATTCTTGTCCGGAATACCAATTCCATCATCCTCAAGTTTGATGAAGGCCTCAGTACGCTTCGTACCCAGTGTCAACCTTACTGAACCTGACGCATTCGAAAACTTGATTGCGTTTCTGATCAAATTGTCAAACAACTTGCACAGAAAACGCTCCTCAGCATTAACATAGATCGCATTTATCCTGAGGTTATTCGTTGTAATGGCGATCTTTTTTTCGACAGCCGACTGTCTGTAATTTGCCATGCATTTCTCAAGCAGCACATTCAGGTTCACAACTGACGGCGTGATCCTGAATGAGTCCGAGTGAAGCCTTATGAAGTCAATGCGCTCTTCAAGCATAGCCGTCAGTTGAATACGCTTGGATTCTACCTGGTTGACAAGATTCAGCGCTTCTTCAGTTTTGCTCTGGACGATCATCTGTTTGGCCGTTTGCAGGCCAATTCCCATAACATCCAGCGCCGCGCCCAACTCATGCCGGTAAAGCTTCCCTATTTCCTTGCTGACAAGGAACTGATCCGTAATGTCCCTTATCAATATAACCTGTGGTTCAAGCTGTATCTCAAAGCGCCTTCCATCAGCGCCAATCTCAACACGTCTTCCAAAAACCTCAATAGTATCACCATTCTCACTAGTCACTTTCGAAACATTGTAAAGTAATCTCTCAGGAGAATAATTACGGAGTTCCTCATCCAGACTTGATTTTCCAAAAAGATAATTTTTTAGAACAGTGCTATCTGATAACATTCCTGTTGCGGACTTGTTCATGTAATACAGACGGGTTTTATGATCCACACAGATGACTCCATCAGGTGTCATCTCAAGCGCGTGTCTGTCAAGTTCCAGGGTCCTGACTCTCTTCTCCCTGTCTTCCCTTTTTCTGGCGACCCTGTTTTTATTTAGCGAATCTTTTGCCAACGGATATGAATCATATAGAAACTTTTTTATTATGCCTTGTTTGGATGGGTCGCATGTCAACGCAAAACCTGAATCATGACATTCCACAATGCCTGCTGATTTCAAACGGTTAAAAAAAAGGACGTCCGTCTGGCTTAACAGTAGGGAGTGAAATTCCTTCTCGGTCAGGGGGACATAAAATGAGCTCAATATATAGAGTACCCTCGTGAGTGATGATAACTCCTTCAGGTTTCTTAATGATCTTACCAATTGGTGGAAATCTACGAATGACTTAACCGAACACTGATCAGGCCTGATAACTGCGCCAGGTATGCAAGGGGTCCAACTCTTTAAAATTTCAACCCCTGGATAGCGTTGCTGAAGGCTTTTCAAAAGCGCTGGTGTCATTCCATAATCGAGTAACCTCAGGCAACACAGTCTCGAGGTCTCCCGTATTTCATCGGGCGCCTGCTTATTGGAAACGAACTTCTCAATCTGGAAAGGCGCCGACATGCCGGGGTCTATCTCCTTGAGCAGCAATATCTGCATATAACTCATTTCCGGAGATTCAAAATCAACAAGTATGTCTTCAGGCGCCCCTCGTAACTGACGGTACGCCCAAAGGCATGACGGAGTTATGAAGCCCCTGCTGATTATGCTGTTTCGCAATGAAACCTTTTGAGAGGCTGAAGCCCACTTTACTCCCACCTGAACGGCCACTTCCTGAAATGAATAATCCCCGGTCTTCAGAAAACCGCTCAACTGTTCAAAGGCGTTTTCTCTAAATTGAACCACGCCGTTCCCAACATCAAACAAATTCGCAAAACGCTTGGGAATGGAATCGAAGCGTGAACGGCGTTCAATTTCTCTAAATAGGTTTCTTAACATATTAAATCAAATAATTATTATTACAACAAAAGTCAAGCAATTATGTGTGTGGGTGGCCTATTGTTGGATCACTCTGATTTGGTCAGTAATTCTACTGTAAAGCTGTGCGACAACCCTTTATCCATGCGCCAACCTAATATCTGGAGACTTTTTAAGTAAAAAGTAGTAGTATTCTCCAAAAATAATAGAATACTCTTCATAGCTGACAAGGCCGCTAGAGTATGCCTGTTAGAATTTACAATATTTATTGATGAGGAAGCCAACATGACCAATTCCAGTAAGCCGTTAGGATTTAATACGTTAGCTGTCCATGCTGGCCAGGCTGTTGATGAGCCGAGTATGTCCAGAGGTGTGCCGGTTCACAGAACGTCTTCGTATGTTTTTCGGGACTCGAAACATGCGTCGGACCTGTTTGGGCTGCGTCAGCTTGGAAACATTTACACACGACTGATGAATCCGACTACCGACATACTGGAGAAACGGATGGCTGCCCTTGAGGGCGGGGTTGGGGCTCTAGCGACTTCTTCGGGGACCTCGGCAATATTCTATTCCATTATCAACCTTGCTGAAAATGGGCATGAGGTGGTATCTGCTCGCAACCTCTATGGCGGCACGTACACCATGTTCAACGATATACTTCCCCAGTTCGGAATCAGAACCGTTTTTGCGGATCATGACAAACCTGAAACTTTCCGCAAGGCAGTAAACGAAAAGACCAGGGCTATTTTCATCGAAACAGTTGGCAATCCCAAACTCGGAATTCCGGACATCTCAAAGATTGCCAGGATTGCCGGGGAATTTCACTTGCCGCTAATAGTAGATTCGACGTTCACGACCCCATTCCTATTCAAACCGATCGATTTCGGGGCATCCATTGTTGTTCATTCACTGACCAAATGGATTGGAGGTCACGGAACGGCGGTAGGCGGAATAGTTGTGGATTCCGGCAAATTTGACTGGAAGGATCCCAAGTTTCGGATGTTTGTAGAGCCTGAGCCTTCCTATCACGGTATCAGATTTGCTTACGACCTTGGTCCTTTACAGGA
>CAITZA010000283.1 GCA_903896745.1 uncultured Desulfomonile sp.
CAAGGCTCTGGCCAAATCAGTCCTTGAGGCCCATCAGGGGGGAACACTAACGCTGGCTGTGCTCAACACGGTCGATAGAGCCAAACAGTTGTACGAGGATGTAAAGACCGAGTTGGCTACCAAAATGGGAAAAATCAATCCCCTTACCGTTTTGTTACATTCAAGATTCCGGCCTGAGGAGAGGAGGCGAAACCTGGATCGGTTATTAAACCGAACAAGCTGGCCTGCGGATGGCCTGATAGTTGTAACCACACAGGTAATTGAGGCGGGTGTGGACGTATCGGCAAAAACGCTGTTTACCGAACTGGCCCCGCTTCCCTCTATGGTTCAGCGTTTTGGTCGTTGCAATCGCTTCGGGGAATATTCCGAAGCCGCTGTTTACTGGATCGATATCCTCGCCGCAACAAAGGGCAAGATCAAAATGGATTCAAAGAGCAGTGAAAAGATTGCCCGACCGTATCGCCTCGATGATATCGAAGCCGCTTCCAGATTCATAGAGCAATGCGACAATGTGGGGCCGGCGCAACTGGACGCCAGAATTTCCAACACCGATGCTGGGATCATAAACAGCCTATTTTCATACGAGCCTGAACATGTGATTCGCAAAAAGGACCTCATGGAACTTTTTGACACTACCCCGGATTTGGCCGGGAATGACATGGATGTTTCAAGATTTATCAGGGAAGGGGATGAACAGGACGTTCAGGTATTCTGGAGGGAATTCCCCCCGACAGGTCCAAGCGCCGATATGTCCGAACCCGAGGCGGAAGAGCTATGTTCGGTTCCTTTGTACGCTTTCAGGGAATTCATCATGAAAGAAAGCCTTAGAAAGGCCTATCGATGGGATCCTCTTTCAGAAACCTGGGCCTTGGCAACCCCCTCGGAAATGTTTCCAGGACAGGTCTACCTGACCTCATGCGCTCAGGGCGGTTACGACACGGACATTGGCTGGAATCCCCTCTCAAAACAAAAAGTTGTTTCTGTTCATGAGGTTAAGACAGAGACCAAAACTCCTGATGACTATGCCGGTGACGAACTTTCATCCCAACAGGCGTGGCAGAGAATATGTGAGCACTCCGACGGTGTGGTCGAAGAACTTCACCGGTTGCTGAAGTCGCTGAATTTTGAACACGATTTGACAGAATTCCGGGAATCACTGATAGAAGCTGGCCGTTGGCATGATAGGGGTAAATCTCACAGCGTATTCAGTGAAGCGATTGTTGGGACCATAAAAGGCGATGGCCTCGATTGGGCGAAAGCGCCTGCGTTCCGTAAATACGGCCGGAAAGGCTTCAGACATGAGCTTGCTAGCGCTCTGGCCATGCTTCAGGCGAACAAACCTGATCTCGCGTGCTACCTTGCCGCAGCGCATCATGGCAAGGTCAGGCTTTCAATACGCTCACTGCCAATTGAAGCTCCTCCTGATAATACAACGCGGAGATTTGCGCGGGGCATACATGATGGTGACAGAATGCCCTCTTGCCACCTTGGTGGGGGCGTAATCGCGCCGGAGGTAACGCTATCCCTTGAACCCATGGAAGTTGGTATGGGCCATGATGGAAAACCTAGCTGGGCCGACCGAATGCTCGGTCTGCGAAATGACCCGAACATTGGCCCTTTCCGACTAGGCATGCTCGAAGCTCTTCTCAGAATAGCGGACATTCTGGCGAGCAAAACGGTCGTGAATCGCCAACTGCCAGACAAGGAGCAGGAAAAATGAACCATATTGTACTCGATGGATGCAGTCCCCAACCTCTGGCGTCCTATATGAAGGCTATGGGGGTGTTGCGAGTGGTGAGCGAACAACGGGACCCACTTATCAGGGGGGCGTGGATTGATAATTGTTATATTCTTAAGTCCACGCTCACTTCCGATGATCTGGTTTCATTCCTTATGGACGATTACAGCCCAACCCCGATCGTAGGTCCATGGGCCGGTGGTAGTGGTTTTTTCGGGAAGGATAACAGATCCGCCATCGACAGTATCAAAAAAAGCCGCACCGAAAGGCTCAACGCCTACAGGGACATTATCGATAGGGTCCAGAAGATTCTGATGGAGGAAAACCAGACGGAAAAGCCCGCGGAATCCGTGAAGACCCGCCTCATCCGCCGGTACAGAAGGGAACTGCCGGACAGTTTCATTGACTGGTTTGACAGCGCAATTGTCCTCACTGGCGCAGACCAGATGTTTGCCCCAATACTTGGAACGGGTGGAAATGACGGCAGGCTCGATTTTACGCAGAACTTCATGCAACGGATTGTGGACATCGGGATGCCGGACGAAAGGGGCGCGATTGTAAAAAAGACCAGAAACCGGAGCTTGGGATGGTTACGCAATGCGCTGTTCAATGAATGCTGCGCCGGTTTGCTGAATCAGGCTGTTGGCCAGTTTGACCCTGGCAGTGTAGGCGGCCCAAACGCCACCCAGGGTATGGAACGTAACTCTATCGTTAACCCCTGGAACTATGTGCTGATGATGGAAGGTCTGGTCACCATGGCCGGCGCGGTATCCCGAAAAATGGGGTCGGGAACCCTCGACAAGGCGGCCTTTCCATTTACCGTAACCGCTTCCTCTGCTGGGGCGTCGTCAGTAAGCCAGAAAGATGTGGCGAGCGCCCGAGCAGAGGTCTGGCTGCCGCTCTGGAACAAATTCGCGACCTGTCAGGAATTAAAAACCGTCTTTTCGGAAGGTCGTATCGAACTCAACGGCCGTCAGTCCAGAGACGGTGTCGAGATTGCACGTGCTCTTGCCAGTTTTGGCGCTGATCGCGGCTTGTCGAAATTCATCCGCTACAGTTTCCTGAAAAGATCGGGAAAGGCCTATCTGGCTGCGCCGGTTTCCAGTTTCACTGTTTCCCCAAGGCAGTCTGTCGATCTATTGCAGGAGCTTGATCGAATGAACTGGCTTGATCGATTCCGCAAGGCTTGCAAATCAGAGCGTCCGGCGCCTCCACAAAGGTTCATATCAGCTCTTCGCTCTTTAGACGACGCGATTTTTGATTATTGCCGCCGTGGGGACAGGAGCGACTTTTCAACGATTCTCAAATCCCTGGGGAGAATAGAAAGAGAACTCGCGATTTCGACCGGCAAGGTGGGAAAGATGGTCGTTCCTCCGATTCCACTTCTTTCTCCCAGGTGGCTGGAAGTATCAGATGACGGATCGCCAGAGTTCCGACTGGCAGCCAGCATCGCCTCAATAATTGGTGTCAGCGCTATGTCAGGCCCGCTACGTTATCATCTGGAACCGGTAAGAATTGGGGGCGCCCAAGTCACATGGGACGGAGGAAATACATCCACAATATCGGCTGGCGGGAGTCTGCCCCAAAAAATGCTTGGAATAATGAGTAGAAGGCTGCTCGACGCCTCTGTGAATGATGCAGAAAAAGTCCCTCTAAGAGCAAAGCTCCCGGCAAGCCTTGGCGATATAGGGCTATTCATCGATAGCGCTACGGATGACGCTATGATGGAAGATTATCTATGGGGCTGTGTCCTTGTGGATCAAAAACAGCCGTGGCCGTCCGTCGGTCACAAAGAGGCGACACGCGAAAGTCTCCTGCCGGTTTCAAGGTTATACGCGATACTAAAACTCATCTTCCTACCCAGCGACATAGCTCTGAAAAGTGTCACTGATGGCAAACCGGTTTTTCCGGAAATATCGATTCTCAATCTCCTGAGCGCGGGTCAGGCCGATCGTGCCGCCATGGTCGCCGCTCGTCGGCTAGGCGTTTCCGGACATATCCCCTTCCAGCGATATTTCTCTTCCGCTCAGGCGCCATTTTACTGCGGTGTTACGGACACCGCCCGATTGGCCGCTTCGCTGATAATACCGTTCATTAGGGTAAATCAGCTCAAAGCTATCACGCTGCGTCCGCAAAAAAACGTGGCCTAAAACGGTCACTCAAAAGGAGGAACCATTAATGACAGAAAAATTCCTGGAAACCTTAGGAAAAGAACCACGGCTATTGATACAGGCTCAGCTCGAACCTGTCCAGGGAGAGCGTTTTCAACCAACAGGCTTTCCTGATCTTGGGCCGGCCTTTTACCAGCTTCACGACAGAACACCGATGCTTCTGGTTGAATCCGCCCAGTCTATGGCAAATCGGCTTGAAACGGTATGCTGGGACGAGTCTGGCCAAAAACTGGTAGATGAACTGACCGGGATGCCATACGTCAGTGTTGATCTGGGAACATTCGGAAAAACGTCCACGTTGCAGGAATTTCATCGACTGAATTCACCCTATATCTGGCAGGGCAATACGGATGAAACCGGCCAGAGGTTTCGCGAAGGTTTTAGCGCTGAAGCCGGAATAATCAAAATGGTCAAGAAATCCAAAGGCTCCAAACAGAAAGGCGAAAACGATGAAAAGGATGTTCCGGGGGTTCTGGATATCAGGAAACTTGCTAGAGCCGCTTTCAAATACGACCCAAACAGCGTAATACACGGACTATTTCTTGAGAAGGTTTCCGGTCGGTTAAGGCTGACCCGTGCCCTCACAGCTTTTATTGAGGCAAGAAATGTTTCTGTGGTCGAGAGCGGAGGAGTAAAATTCGACAGGGTTTTCCCGAGTCCAAAAGGTGTCGGCACGGAAGGGATGAAACTCGACGCCGCGACAGGTTTTGGAAATGTCCCTTTTCATAGAAGCGAATATACCGCTGAAAAGATAGTCGCGTATTTCAATCTCGATCTCGGTCTGCTCAGAGGCTACGGCCTCCCCGAGCAAGCCACAGCGTTCCTGGTCTGCCTGGCACTGTTCAAGATTCAGCGCTTTCTCGCAGAAGGTTTACGGCTCAGAACAGCGTGTGATTTAATCACCGTCGGTCCCCCGACCGTTAACAGTCCGCTATCCTTCCAGCTTCCTGATGAAACCCAACTCATTCCTATAGTCGCTTCATCATTGCAAGACTGTATGGAACAGGGGCTTTTCGCTAAACCACCCGTGACCAGGATGATGTGGAAACCCGGCAAACAGGATCAGTCCGAAACCGATGCTGCGGAATCAACTGACGACTAGGAGG
>CAITZA010000284.1 GCA_903896745.1 uncultured Desulfomonile sp.
ATGGATTCTTCAAACAGGGAAATTCAGGAACTGCTCACGAAATGGGGGGTCACGCCACTCCAAAAAGCCGAACATGTTCCCCAGGTAAAACATGCGCCCTTTGCCAACCTTTGGTGATTAACACTACTTAGGGATTACAGTGATGTCACGAGAGCTCAGTCTGCAACGAAAATATGTGAATTCAAGGCTCATCTGCGATGAGGCTTTAACCGGATCAAAATACCTTGAGGAAATCCTGGCCCGATTGACAAAGACATTCGATCTTCTGCCAGGCTTGGAACAACAACTGTTTTTCTCAGGGAACAGAAAGATTTTTATTAACATTGTCTCAGATCCAAAACTTCCCTTTGGGATGAAAACCAGATCGATCACTCACAAATCCGGACCGCGTTACACAATTTTTGTCTGTGAAGAATGTGGAGAATGGCCGGAGGATAGATTTCTCGGAGCGTTCCTGCGGGAATTGGGGCATGTTGTGGCTGAAATTCCACCTGAAGAAGATTGGCCGGCAACCCGGGGAGAAAGAGCCAGATTCAAAGAATCTTCAGAGCTGCTCGCTGATGGAATGTTGTGGAAATGGGGATTGAGACATTACGATATGAGCTACCTGGTCGCAACGTTTCCTTCACATTGGGTTGACAGGATTGTTTCAGACATTGAGAAGCTGCTTGAGCATGATGAACGTTTCAAAAGAGAACCTACCAGCCCGTCTGAGTAATTAACTCCTGCTTCCCAAAGCAATTTCAAGGGCTCTTGGCAAGAATGCCAGCAAATCGGATATAGAAAAGGCTGGAGTAGGATTGGCGAGTAATCCGAGATACCGATTTGCCCTGGCCGCAATTGAGCATGCCCTGTCTATTGGCGTCCCGCTGGCCACAAGGCTTCCGACGAGACCTGTCAGGCTATCACCCGTTCCGCCAATGGGCTCCATACTCTCAACGCATGGTTCTGAAATTTCATCAATGATACCCTCTGTACAAGCTACAAGGTCTTTTTTCCCCTTCACCAACAGGTATCTGGCCGCGTTGTCATTCTCGTATGCCCTTTTTATAAGATCACGAGCGCTGTCTTCGTCTTGGAGGAGGAAGCCTCTCGTATAAAAAGGGTGAGGAGCGTTTTCATCGGCAAGGAAAGCCATTTCTCCGATATCAGGAGTGAAAAGGTCATAGATATAGGCCATGCCGCTCATTTTTGCGACATACATATACCCTGCGTCCGCTATCAGGGTAGGCTTTCGAGATAATTCCTGAAATTTCAAGCTAATTTTGGAACTCCAATTAACGTCGGGCTGAAGGTAGTGAAAGACAAGGATATTTTCCATGTCATCCCTGATCTGATCCAGAAGTCTGGAATATAGGAGCCGGCTACCTTTCCCATCACCAATATCCCCGACAATCAATGTGCGGGGAGGTGAAATTCCCAGTACCTGGGCTGAAATGCATGCAGCCGCAATAAGAGCGGGTGTGCCTCTCGAAATGCTGAGTGACTGTCCGCAAAGCTCTACCCTGCCTTTTTCAACCCGGCAGGCGCTTTCAACGAGTGGAAAATCTTCATAAGGCGCAGTGCCCAATATTAGCCATGACATTGTTTCCTGAGTTCCTCATAAGCAAGTTGCAAGGCGTATCCGCACAACGTTTTGCCGAGTGATCGCGGTTCAGGCGCCTCTTGCAACGTCTTACCAACAAGTCGGTCAGCGAGGTAAGGAACGTCGGGACACCCTCCGCCCGAAATGTTGACGATGCGCAAATCCCTTTTGTCTATCGTAATTTTCATGTTAGCGGCCCTAACCATAAGAAAATTCCCAAAGTCCCTGATGTTAAAAAGGCTTACCGGTTCGAGCAGCAAGTCCTGAAGCGGCAACACGTCAACAGGCGTGATGCGTTTTTCATTTAACAGGCGCTTGACATGGAGTTCCGAAACCAGCGGAAACTCCACCGCCATATCACACCCGGTCCTCACCTCCGGCGGCGGACC
>CAITZA010000285.1 GCA_903896745.1 uncultured Desulfomonile sp.
CCCCATCTTATTGCAAGCCTGGCAACAGCCTCCACTGCTGAAGAATCAGCCGGTAACAGGCCTTCTTCCTGAATTATACGTGCCAGAAAACCAACCAGTTTCTGCACATTCGTGTCGGTATTGGACATGGTTGAATCAAAATCAGCCTTAACCTTGAATATCTTTCTGAAATCTTCATCATACCAGTGCAAGAGATCATAGATCTCCGGATCCCCTATCATTATGACTTTCAGGTTTATGGGAATGTTTTGAGGTTTGAGCGCAGAGTTAAAAATGAAACTGTAAGGTTCCGTCTGAATTTCAGTAACCTGGTTTCTTAGGCTTCTCTTGAGGGTTTGCCATCCCCCTGGCTCCATCAGGAGGTCTCTTGAATTTATTACAAGGTACCCACCATTGGCCTTTAGCAAACTCCCTGCCTTGATATGCCTGTAATCAGAATACCAGACGCCCTGCTGGTCTATGACACGCTCGATTGTCCCGAAAAGATTTCTGAAGGTTGGGGTGGTTTCCACCACGACCGGCGGTTTTGTAGTCTCGGAATTATCTACTAAAACATTAACTTCGTAATTTCGGAGTTGAGACGGGTCCGGTGGAAGTACCATCGGAGCAGCCACAGCCTCCTGACCTGGCGGCGCCGAAACCAGTCTTGGACGGAATCTGTCGAGATGTAGCATGATGTCTGTTTCTATCTCGTCCAGATATATTTTTGCCGACTCTTCCTGCCGCTGTTCCCGAATTGAAGCCAAAAGGTCTTTTAGTAGAGGTTCGACCCATTCTTTACCCAGTTTCTCCAAATCTTCCTGAATGGTCTTGTCTATGTCCCGGGCAGCCTTGAATATCTTTTCCATCTCCTGCGAGAGCTCTTTATACGTGTTTTTCAGTTTTGCCAGCTCATCCGCCGAGAACTTGCCCTCTTCAACCAGAGCTTCAAGTTGCTCGATTTTCATGGGGTTTCCGACAATTACTGGCGCCAGGTCAGGTCGCGTAAACGGGCCAACCTGAACCTGTACCATCATGAAATTCTGACCGCTCACTTTTGATTCAAAATTCTTGAATAGCGCCTTTTGTGCTCCCATGTGACGATTGACAATTTCATTACGCGCAGCCTGGAACTCTTCGCTTTCAAAGATTGCCGGTATTTTCTTTTTTAGCGAATTCACAAGGTCCGAAACCTGATTTCTAAAAATAGCCCCCTGTCCAGCGGGAACAGTTATCAGTCGTGGCTGATCCACATTCCTGAAATTGTGGACATAACACTGGTCGTCCGGAATTGGGCCACCAAGGTTGAATTCTTCCAGAAGCTTGGTAACAGTTACTGTTCTGCCTGTCCCGTTTATACCAGAAGCAAAGATGTTATAACCATGGCTTTTCATGGCCAAACCGAGATTGATCGCCTTGACGGCTCGCTCCTGACCTATTATTTCAGACTGTGCAGATATCGACGCGGTTGTTCCACTAATGAGGCCGTCTGATGGACCCAGCCAGCTAAGTTCCTGCCAACTCAGTTTAAGTTTCTGTCTTAAATCACTCATCGTAGCGCTTCCTGTATTTTAAACGTTATCAAAAATGGCCTTGCCGGATTAATCTCTAAAGAGGGCTTAGCCTGGCCCAATATCATTTGTTTTCCGAGCCGAATAATTCAATATCGACTAGCTCGACCAAAATATGTTCTACCACTAGCTGGGTTTCCTGAATTCTGGGAGTAACTGAACCATAAATGGCAAGGTAGAAGTCACAGGTTTCCTTCATGGAACCACCGGGAGGACCACCCAGGCCAATTGTAGCCAAACCCATTGATCTTGCCATTTCCAATCCCTTTATCACGTTCAGCGAAGAGCCCGAAGTGCTTATGCCTAGCGCAATATCACCTTTCTTACCCACAGCTTTGACCTGTTTTTCAAATATTTCGGAGAACTCGTAATCATTTCCTATTGCTGTAAGTATGGAGGTGTCTGTCGTCAGCGCTATGGCAGATAGCGGAGGTCTTTCGGTCAGATACCTGTTAACAAATTCTGCCGCAAGATGCTGGGAATCGGCCGCAGATCCACCATTCCCGAAAATAAGCAACTTTCCGCCATTTTTCAAACAAGCTGCCAAGGCTTTGACCGATTTCTCGAGGGTTTCTAGCTGATCCTCAAGGAATTGTCTCTTGATTCTGATGCTTTCCTCAAAAATGCTTTCAATCCTGTCTTTCAACTTGGTAACCACCTATCGACTATTCGTTAGGGCTTCCGCCAAAGACGCATTAACATCATTTATCACAATAACAGCCCAAGATGAATCTATTATTGATCAAGGCGACGCGTCAGACAGCCAGGGCGCTTTATCAGATGTCTATATATCAAATTTTTTTGTAAATTAAGGAAAATGGCTGGATTTAAAACCGAAGTAATTGGTAAGTTGATACCTTGGTTCAGCTCCCAGCTTCTTGACAGACACAGGCTTATCAGGTCTAAATCTTTATCTGGGGTTTGTGGCTGAAAACCGGAAAAAACGCATGTCCAAACAGGGGACATCTCAGAAACTCAGCTAATGTCTGTTCACAAAAAAATCCTGATATTTGGTTTGCTTTTGATTTCATTACATGAAATAGGGTAGGAAGTGATACTTCTACCCAGAGGTTTGAATGAATTATTCTAAACTTGATGTCATTGATTACTTTGATAATGCAAAAGTGACTTGTGGAGTGATCACCGAGATAGAAGACAATCGCCTCAAACTACTTAATGATTTGGGAAAAGATATTAAAATATCCTGTAGCAGGGTCCTGACGTCCGGTCACGACAAACTGCTGACCGACAAATCTTCACGGACGGAACTCGTTTCAAGATTAAAAGAAATTAACGCGGTAAGAGAGTCGATAAAAGCCCAGATAGATCTTAAGGAACTTTGGGAAGTCATTGGACAGGAGGAAAACCAGTTCACGATTCAGGATCTGGCCGATCTTGTCTTTGGTTCAAAAAACGATGTTAATTCGGTCTCAGCGTTGTTAAGGGCAATTATACAGGACAAAACCTATTTCAGGTCAAAGCCTGGAATCGTGGAGGTTCTGACCCCCGAGCAGGTCGAACAGGAAATCTCGAGGAGACTTAAGGAATTTGAACGAAAACAGACGGTTTCCAGTTACGCTGAATTCCTGGCCAGACTAAAGGACTCTCATCCAATCACAGCGGCGGAAGTGCCAAAGAGCCTCGTTGAAACACTTGAGAACGCCGCATATCTGGGCAGGGACTGGAACACAGTAAAAAAGGTTAGGGACATCTTCAATCAGGCTGGATTGAACGGGACCTGGGACCCGTTTCGGGTTCTGGTTACCATCGGCGTTTGGTCTGAGGATGAAAATATCAGATTGAGAGCTGAGGCAATTCCTGTGGAATTCCCTCCGGAAATCACCTTGGAGGCCGAACGCGCCGCAATACAACCCCTTCCTGAAAACGTAAAAACCATGTTTGAAGAAGGCGTTATTTCAATAGATTCCTCATATACCCGGGACGTTGATGACGCCATCTCCCTGCAGAGAGCAGGGAATGATATTTTTGTAGGGGTTCACATAACAGACGTCTCCCATTACATTGGAAAAGATTCCGACCTTGAAATGGATATTCGTCAGAGAGCCACCTCCATATATTTTCCTGACCTTCTGATACCAATGATCCCGCCGGTTCTCTCCGAGTCGGCTGCCAGTCTTACGCATTCCCAACTGAGACCGGCCATCAGCGTGGTAGCCAGGCTGGGAACAGACCTAAGAATCCAGGACTACAAGGTCTTACAATCAATTGTCAGAGTTGGGGAAGCTTTGACCTACGAGGAGGCTGACAGAAGAGTTGCGATACCCGGTTCTAAAGAGGCAGATATGCTGGAAGTCGCTCTATCATTACGAGCGCAAAGATTGGCTGTCGGGGCGCTCATCTTTCGGGACCCGGAACTGTCTGTCCATGTAAATCCTTCCGGAGAAATTGACGTATCCGTTAGAGACAGGGAAAACCCTTCCCAGATTCTGGTCTCCGAAATGATGATCATGGCCAATAGCCTTTTCGCCAGTTTTATGAAAGACCGCAACATTCCAGCCATTTATCGGAGCCAGCCGCCACCTCTGGAAAATGTCGAGCTCGCTGACGAATACGACCCTGTAGCATCGTACAGATGCAAGAAAGTCCTGGCGCGTGGGACACTCGGGCTAGACCCCGAACCTCATTCCTCTCTCGGACTGTCAGTGTACGTCACGGCTACTTCGCCACTTCGACGTTACACCGATCTGCTAATGCAGAGACAAATCAAGTCAGCGTTAAATGGTGAAGCGCCACCATTGGATTCAAACCAGCTAGACCTTATACTGTCTGAAATATCCTACAGATTGGATAGGGCCGCAATAATCGAGAGGGAAAGATTACGCTATTTCTTTCTAAAATACCTTTCCATGAAAAAGGACGAAGAATTCGAACTTGTTGTGCTGCACAGGTTTCCTCGTTTTTATCTGGCCCAAATTGTCAAATATGGCTTTAACGCGGCTCTATTGGCAGGTTCCAACTCAACCCTGGCCCCTTATGACCGGGTTATGGCAAAAATAGAGAAAGTCAATCCGAGGGCAGACAGATTGACCATGTCTCTCATCAGGCATTTGTAATGGGAACAACTTTTTTCACCCCCGTGGATAAAGCGCTGTGCGAGCGCCCCATGAACGGGTCACTCGGCTTGGACATTTAGAATCGTCCTTCGACATTGGTAGATGCGATCATGAATACAGACAAGACTCTTTTTAGATCCATGTCAGAATTTGAAAGCCGGTTGCTCAGGGCAATCACCGGCAGATCCAAAATCAGATTGCCTGCCACAGATTTAATTACTGCGGCGGTACTGGCGCCCTTATTTGAAAAAGACGGCGCCCCTCACATGTTATTAACCAAGAGGTCAGACCATGTAGAGCATCATCGGGGAGAGATTTCTTTTCCAGGCGGAAAACTGGACCCGACCGACAGGGACGAAGAACATTGCGCGCTTAGAGAAACATCCGAGGAGGTTGGAATAGAGACCGGGGATGTTAGAGTCCTCGGGGAACTCGACGATTTCTACACCGTAGCCACCAGATTTCGTGTTTCTCCATTTGTTGGCATTATTCCATACCCGTATGAGTTCAAAACCAACGAACGCGAAATTGCGGGTTTGCTTGCGGTTCCCCTGGAGGTCTTTTTTGACCCAAACCGGCGATCCGAAGATACATGGATTTTTAGAGGAGAGGAAATTCAGGTCGTCTCTTATAAATGGAATGGGCACAACATTTGGGGCGCCACGGCGCGAATTATAAAACACATGGTTGAGCTTGTTGATCATTAGAAATATAACGCGCTTCATCCATGTTTGACTTCATGAAGACGTTGTTCAATTTATATTTGGCGCAGGAAACCTACACGGATTCGCCTCGGTTTACGTCTTCATCGAGCCTTGTTATACGATTTTAGGAAGGGGAATAAAGTTATGAAAGAACCGGAAAATTATCCTGATGATTTTAAGGATTGCATTGAATTCCACGGTCACGTATGCCCGGGGCTGGCAATCGGATATGCAGCCGTGAAGGCAGGAAAACATGTCATGCATCTGACTTCTTCCTCGGATGAAGAAATTGTAACAGTCGTCGAAAATGACTCATGCGCGGTGGACGCGATACAGAAACTGTTAGGATGCACTTTTGGAAAGGGCAATCTGGTATTCAGGGATTGGGGTAAACAGGTCTACACCTTCTATGACAGAAACTCCGGCCGAGCCGCCAGGGTTGCCCTAAAAGGCGAAATGCCTCTGCGTTCCACCATGAGGGCTATTCGTCAAAAAATTGATTCCGGAAACGCCACTCCTCAGGAAATTGAGGAGTTCAAACAAATGAGAAATCGTTCAATTGACATGTTGATTAATTCCGATCCCAATGCAATTTTTGAAATAAGTGAAATTGACTCCGCCGCTCCACCTGAAGCCGTCATCGTCGAAACCAGAGCCTGCTCTGTTTGCGGCGAACATGCCATGGTCAGCCGAATGGTTCACAGAGGAAACGACATGATTTGCAAACAATGTGAGGCTGAAATCCAGTAACCAGATGAGGTTAAGAAAAATAAATTTCGGGCGAACCAGGTTCTTCCGGCTCAAGGCGCATTCCAAATGAAAATATCCGAACATCTCTATATTTATCTGTGGTCAAACCCGAGGGACAATAACTGTAACACCGTGGTGATAGACGGCAAAGTTCCTCTTCTAGTAGATCCTGGATTAAACAAGTATGTCAGCCCCCTCTTTCAGAGAATGAAACAGGATGGCTTCGATTCCAACAACCTGAAGCTCGTTATATGCACTCATGGCCACCCGGATCATTTGGAGGGCGCTCTTGGCATAAAGAGCGCCAGCGTAAAAATGGCAATGTCACAGGAAGAGGAACGTTATATTTTGGATGCCGGCGCAAAATGGTACGCAAGCCACGGAAACAAAATGCCGGATTTCAGCATCGACTTCTACCTTAAAGACGGAAATCTCATTCTCGGGAAACATGAACTCGAAATCATCATGACCCCAGGCCATAGCCCGGGCGGCATTTCCATATACTGGCCAAAATTCAAAACCCTTTTCACCGGGGACACGGTTTTCATGAAAAGTGTCGGAAGAGTTGATTTGCCGGGAGGTAACCCCAAACTGCTCAAAAGAAGCGTTGAAGAACTCTCTAAATTAAAGGTGGAGTTATTGATTCCAGGTCATGGACCGGCTGTTCAGGGCGCGTCCAACGTCAAAGCCAATTTTGATTTCATAAAGAAGATGTTAGCCAATGTTCATTGATCATGTTCAAAAATTAGGCGCCATGAGTAAATTTTTATACACTGCCATGTTGTGTATTTTCAGTATGTTATCAGTAACTATGCTGCATGTTCAAATTTTTGAACAAAATACGGATTCAGACCGTTGGTTTCAAACATTCACGCATGCAACTGACCTAGTGGGTATCCTCTTGTTACTACTGTCTTATTCGTGCCTACTATCAATTTTTCTTGGTTTGGCACAGGCATTGCAAACATATAATGGCAAGAAAAGAATCTTTTCCTCCTACGCCAACTGCTGAGTCAGTTGGTTTTTTTTTAGGTCGCAAAGGGGCGTGTTACAATAGAATGATTTCCGGGTTACATAGACCCCATGCCGTGCTTTGTTCCCTTTTAACAACTTGTTGTTTCTTGTTTCTTGCGACGGTTTGCTTGTCGCAAGGCCCTGAAAACACCGACTCAACAAAATCTGTTCTAATTTTCCCCTTCATAATATCTTCGGATGAAAAAACACCTGAGTTGGTTTCTTTTGCTGATCACGCGAACAAGACCCTGAAAGAGGCTATCGAGTCGCTTGGTTCAGATTATCAGATCAAATTTGAACGAGACCTCAAGAAAAATCCGGATGCATCCTCATCAGTCTCCAATGAGGCTCAGGCAATAGATATAGCAAAACATAACAGGTTCGATCTGGCGCTAATTGGTTTTGTTTCACAGGAAGAGGGCCAGTACAGGTTTAGAGGATCGATGTGGGCCAGGGCGGCCGACAGGTCTGTCGTCACCACGGATATCAGGGTAGAGAATATTCATGCTCTGCCCGGAATTTTACAGACATTCCTCGGCGCGGTGGTCAGACGACTGCACGGAACCGCCAAGCTCCCTTTCTACAGGGGAGACAGCCAGGCGACAGGTTCCTTTCAGCAATCAGGAAGGGCATCTTCTCTGGTCAGCGTTCCCAAAAATACGGGCCCCTGGAGAAGCCCTGAAATGCCTTTGGCCATATCTTCCATTGATATAGGAGACATGGATGGAGATGGCAAGAATGAGACTGTTTTTGTGGATGAATCCGGAATCACTATTTCCAGATTCGAAGGTGGTGGCCTCAGGGCGCTGACACGCTACTCCCAGTTGCCCGCCATTTATATTTCCGCAGAGGTTCAAGACCTTGACGATGATGGCGTTGCAGAATTGATATTGTGTTATCAAATGCCAAATGGTCTGGAATCCAGTGTCATGTCGTATCGAAACATGAATCTGACGGTTCTGAAACGGTTTCCGAATATGTTGCTAAAAACCTCCATAGAGCCTTCTCTCGGAAACAGGATAGCGCTGTTGGGCCAATCTACCGATTCTGATGATATGTTTTCAGGTACTATGATTCATTATGAGATGAAAAATGGATCAATCGAGAAGGTTGGAGACATAAAGCTTCCCGCTGGAACGTTTCTTCTAAGTTACGCGTCGGGTCATTTCGGAGAACAAAAGGAGTTTCTCAGACTCATTCTCAGCCAGGATCAGCGCTTAATGGCTTTTGACGGCGACAACAGGCTTCTCGCAGTCAAACATGACAGGCTTTATGGTGTCAACAGGCGCCTTCGCATGATCACAAAATCAGGCCCGAAAAACGTCGTCTTCCCGGGAAGAATTCTCATTTCCAGGGACAGCCAGGACGGAAGCAATGAATTGTTACTTATCAAACAGATTGACGCCGGCAGCCTGGTCGAAGCCCTCGCATGGGACAGAAACAGATTTCTTGAGAAATGGAAAACTGTGACCAGTCCGGGGATAATCTCTGATTTTCTGATTCGCGATTTCAAGAATGAAGGTTCTAATTCCCTGGTTCTTATCCTTGTAAATCCCCTTCTTTTCGCCAATCTGACCGGATTCAGAAGTGTGGTGTTCGCTTACGATATTCTTCCCTGAGCTTTGTCATCACATCCAGCATGATGTTCCGCAATTTAATTGTTACCTAAAATACATCTTCAGCCCAATATTGCGACTATTACAGCCGTTCTGGAAAATAAGCGCTAGTTGAATGCAGAGTTTATTACCATTCCAGCGATACTTTTGAGAAACGCTACAAATCCCATTGTAACCTGGTCGCCGAGACACCGGTTGATCTTCTTCAGGCATTCGATCAATTTTGCCCGTTCATTGTTTTGCATTCACCGCTATAGTCAGTCTTATTCGGATAACAACGAAAAAGGCCTGCATCCGTAGACGCAGGCCTTTATACACAATGGCTGTTATTCCAGCGATTGGTTATTTGATGATAAACGGAACCAGCAACAGGGCGACCATGTTAACAACCTTGATAACAGGGTTGAGGGCCGGGCCGGCGGTGTCCTTGTATGGGTCACCAACTGTGTCACCGGTAACCGCCGCTTTGTGAGCGTCACTACCCTTGCCACCATGATAACCGTCTTCAATGTACTTTTTGGCGTTATCCCATGTGGCGCCGCCTGTGGTCATCGCGATAGCGAGGAACAGACCAACAACGATGCTTCCCATGAGCATTCCACCCAAAGCTTCCTTACCCAGAATAAATGCTACAGCCAGAGGAATGATGACCGGCAGCAATGAAGGAATGACCATTTCTTTCTGGGCCGCTGCAGTAACGAGATCCACGCACTTGCCGTATTCGGCCTTTACGCCGGGCAGACCTTCCTTTAGGCCCGGAATCTCCCTGAACTGCCTGCGAACTTCGTCAACAATGGAACCCGCAGCCTTACCAACCGCCAACATACAAAGGGCTGCGAAGAAGTAAGGAATAATTCCGCCTATCAGGAGTCCGACAAGAATCTTTGGATCCGAAAGGTCGAAACTAATGGCCTGCTTGGAAACTTCCTCGATTGCCCGGGTGTACTCTGCGAAGAGCACGAGAGCCGCAAGGGCTGCCGAACCGATAGCATAACCTTTGGTAACGGCCTTGGTAGTATTACCAACCGCATCCAACGGGTCGGTTCTGTCTCTGACTTCCTGGGGCAGTTCGGCCATTTCGGCGATTCCACCAGCATTGTCAGTAATTGGGCCGTAAGAGTCAATGGCGACAACGATACCGGTCATTGACAACATGGAGACGACGACAACGGCAATACCATACAGACCGGTGCCAGGGCTTCCAGAGAAACCACCACCAATCGTGTAGCCAAGCAGAATGGCGCCTGCAAGAACCAATACCGGAAGCACCGTCGAAATCATACTGATTGCCAGACCGGCGATGATGTTGGTGCCATGACCGGTGGTGCTCGCCTGAGCGACATATTTAACCGGTCCATACATACCAGTGAAGTATTCGGTGATAACAACGATCAGACCTGTAAGCACAAGGCCTATCACGGCAAGCCAGAATACTCCCATTGAGCTGATTGCGTAACCAACTGCGCCCTTGACCTGCAAAGGCATACCAAGAGGAAGCTTGTCAGCCACGAAATAAAAAGCCACGGCGGCCAGGACTCCAGAAACCGCCATACCACGATAGAGAGCTCCCATGATGTAGAGATCTTTCTCGTTAGCGGTTCTGCTGAGTTTCACAAAGAATGTTCCGATGATTGAAGCGATGATGGCCACACCACCGATCAACAATGGAATAAAGAAAGCTGCGGTTCCAGCCCCGTAAATTGTGCCGCCAAGCAACATGGCTGCCACGATAGTCACTGTATAGGTCTCATAAAGGTCAGCGGCCATACCGGCGCAGTCACCAACATTATCACCAACGTTGTCAGCAATAACACCAGCATTGCGGGGGTCGTCTTCTGGAAGGTCAGCTTCAACCTTACCAATAAGGTCGGCGCCAACGTCAGCGGCCTTCGTATAAATACCTCCACCCACACGAGCGAACACGCTCATGAGTGAGCTTCCGAAACCAAGACCAACGAGGGCGCTGAAAACCTTGTGAGGATCAGGATCACGAGCTAACAGGTAGAAACCCGCCACACCCAGCAACGCCAGTCCTGTCACCACTATACCGGTCACGGAACCGCCCTTGAAGGCGACGTCCATGGCGTCAGGCAAGCTCTTGCTGGCAGCCGCAGCCACGCGGACATTCGCGTTAACCGAAACTTTCATCCCAAGGAAACCCGCCAAACCGGATCCGATAAGACCGACAAGAAAACCAACGGCAGGCATTGATCCAAGTGTAAGGAATAATACTACTGTCAATATTGCCGCTATCATCGCGACAACCTTGTACTGACGAGTCAGGTACGCCATTGAGCCTTCTGCAACGTAGCTCGAGATCTCGCGCATACGCTCATTTCCCGCGTCTTGCTTAAAAACCCAACCTGCAGTAATCAAGCTGTAAGCAACACCTAGGCCACCGCAAATCAGGGCAGCATAAATAACCCAGTCCATCCACCTACCTCCTTGATTGAAAAACAGAATTTTAGATTGGAAAAAGCTAGTTTGTCCTCTACGATTATATAGATTTGCAATTATGTCAAGGACAAAAGAATGGCTCGCCTCCACGCATCCGCAACGTCCACGAAATCAATTTTCCACGGATTTGCCCCACTGTATAACTTTATGAAATCAATTGAAAAACATTCAGGTCTTTGGCTTTGCCCTTGAGGCTTACCCGGCGCGGAGCCGAGAATTGATGAGGTATCCTGAGCTCTTTACATGTGCTTTCACTTACTAAAACATCACTCTGCATTTCTTTGTTAAGCTCCTGGATTCTTGAAGCTATATTAACCGTATCGCCTACCATTGCGTAAGAAATCTTGTGTTTGCTACCGATTATTCCGGCAAGCGCAGGCCCTGTATGTACGCCTATTCCATGATTTAGCGGTTCATTGCCACCCCCTAACCTCCTGAGGTTCAACGCGTTCAAGCGCGCTCTCATGGCCAACGCAGCCATAACAGCCTTGTCGGCATGATCGGGATCATCAAGGGGCGCCCCAAAAACAGCCTCTATCTCATCGCCAACATACTGCAACACCACTCCACCATTTTCTATAATGGCCGTAGTCATCTCATCAAAATATTCATTTATAGATTCTACAACCTTTTCAGGCGTATTCTTTTCAGCCATGGTAGTAAAACCTCGCAAATCAGAGAACAACACTGTTACAACCCGAACTTCGCCGCCTGTTTTTGAGCCTGCCGAAAGTATCTCAGACGCAATTTCCGGTGATGTGCATAAACTGAAAGTCTCCTTTAATTCCTCCCGCTCCTTCAGTCCCTTGACCATCTCATTTACACGATCGCCCAGATAACCTATCTCATCATTGCTTACCACAGAGACCTTACCGGTATAATCGCCAGCCCTTACCTTCTCAGCCACCTCCATAATCCTTCTGGTCGGTTCCGAAATACTCCTTGCAAAAAACAACGCTAGCCAAAATCCGTAAACCGACACAAAACAAAACAGAAGGATCGAGAATATCCGCAAATTCTCCAGAACCTGTTCCTGCGTCAGACCCGATTTCGCAAACGAAGCGTTTGACCCAATCATCATCGTAATCTGAAAAATGGGCAGGAAACATGTCGCCACATACATGATCATCAATCTATGGCGGGTTTCACATACAATCGCTCCTTTACGCTCCCGAAGACCGCCCTCAGGAAATATTTTTCCAACCACATCCCTGCGGATTGAGTATTCGAGAAAAACAAACGCCAGCAGACTGATCATCAAGCCCTTGCTGAAATCGAAAAGCACATATATCAGAATGTTTGTAGCCAACAGACTTTCCCTGAGACTCAACACCAGCGGAAATGTGACCGACGGGATTATCCACGCTATCAGATTCATCAGGCCCGCATAGAACGGCAGGTTTAACAATGTTGTCTGAGCCTGGTCGATCTGTTGATCAGTAAGTTTCTGACCTAACTCCAGTATTTTCAACGCCCGGTCAACAGGATCGGATAGCTTCAGGAGCACGTATACGGACGCCGGCACCAGCACAGCGAGCAGAGCAAAGTTGGTCAGCCGGTCAAGATCGGAGAACTGCCGCCATTCCTCAAGAGGTTGCGCATACCTCAGCAACAACTGAACAACGAAAAATCCGGCAAGATTCGACCCTACGTTTATCGTTACAACCCGAGAGCCAAATGACAGTCTATGAAGCCAACCTGATAACAAATTTGCCTCTTGAGCCTGATACTGGCAAAAAGAATCCTAACACCTCAAGATCGCTATTTTCCCACCGGAATCAACATGAGCGGACTGATATCAGTAGGTAATTTAAGGGCCCCTGTAACGTAAGAATCCTGGAATGCGCCAACTGAACCTACTTTCAACCCTAGCGCCTCTGATTGCAGGTAAATATTCTGGGTGGAAGCGCCGGATTCTATGAACACGTATTGCAAACCCCGGTTGCCATACTTGACGGTCATGCGATTGAAATCTGCCCCAATCACTATTACAACTGGAGCTGAAGCCATCCACATCTGGTTAAGGGCCGCCCTGGCCAACAGTGATCGATTGTCTCCCGGGTTGACTGTAATCAACGAATTGCTCTCAGGTTTATACCGATAGACTGCCGCCGGCAACCCCGAAACTGTTTCAGCGCCCGTGACAGCGAATATCTCAAGAGCATACAGACCACCAGCCGACGGTATGACCTTCGATGTGGCGCCTGACACGGCGTCCATCGGTAAATTCCCGTTCGCCGCCCATAGTAACTGGGAAACCTCTTCCATGGTCAAAGCCGAGCTGCTGAAACCCCTCACCGACTTCTTCCTGAGCATTGCGGTTTCAAGGGAAACCTTCCCTGTAATCTTCGGATTTGGCAACTTGATTTCGTTCTGGGCGCCGGCAATATCTCCGCTTACAAATACAAGAAAAAACGCTACATGGAAGGCAATAAGTTTTTTTAAAACATTCATGATACCTCTCATTCTGGAAGGGCGATAACAATCCCAATCGTTTGCTAAAAGGCAATCCTTTGCAACAATTGCTTCACAGCCATAAAAAGGATATAACACGTTGTCAGGAGACGGAACCCAATAGCCTTGACAAGATCGTTGGGCTTGTCCAGCCCTCGGGAAATCGGCTACAAACTGAGTCCGAATCAATGGCTTTATTGATTTTCTAGTGCAGATTTCTTAAATATTCAACCTTTGGGAGCAAGACATGCAAAAAACATTGTCGATTATCAAACCGGATGGCGTATCAAAAAAATTAATTGGTGAGGTCATCAGGAGATTTGAGAGTAACGGCCTTAAAATTGCGGCCTTAAAGATGAAAAAGCTAAGTAAAACAGAAGCTGAAGGTTTTTATTATGTCCACAGGGAACGTCCCTTTTTTGGTGAACTGGTAGAGTTCATGATCTCTGGCCCCGTGGTATTGATGGTTCTTGAAGCGCCTGACGCCATAAAGCAAAATCGCGAACTCATGGGGGCCACCGATCCCGCTGAAGCCAAAGAAGGCACCATCCGCAAACAATGGGCTGAAAATAAGCAAAACAATATCGTTCACGGCTCGGATTCCGAAGAAAGCGCCAGCTTTGAAATCGGTTATTTTTTTAGCGGCATAGAGATATTCTAGTCTTGTCTGATGAACTGACACCCATCAACCATGACCAGACGCCAGACCTTTCAGGAATGACTTGTGAGGACCTCGAAGTCTTCCTGACCGGTCGCGGTCATCAGAGATACCGTGCTCCACAGATTATGAAATGGATTCATCAGGGACTGGTTTCTTCATTTGAGCCCATGACCAACCTGTCTAAATCCCTGCGTGCGGAACTCGGCGCCATTGCAAGAATCTGTGACCTCAAAACCGTCTCAACTCAAACATCCGCTGATAACACCAGGAAATTTCTTTTCAGGCTCGCCGACGGTCTGCACATTGAATCTGTCCTCATTCCGGAGACTGATCATGATACCCTTTGCATTTCTACCCAAGTGGGATGCTCAATGGGATGCAGGATATGCAGAACAGCAAAAATGGGGCTGGTCCGAAATCTTTCAGCCGGCGAAATTGTTGGACAATTGCTTGCCGTGAGGAAAAACCTGCCCGATACCAGAATCACAAATGTGGTTTTTATGGGAATGGGTGAGCCACTCGCAAATTTCAACAATACTGTTAAGGCTATCAGGATTCTTACGAACCCCGCCGGCCCACAGGTTTCCTGGCGCAGACTAACTGTTTCTACCTCCGGAATCGTTCCCAAAATCCTCGAACTCGGCTCGACGGTCAGGGCAAAACTTGCTGTAAGCCTGAATGCCGTGACTGACGAACAAAGAAACCACATCATGCCTGTTAACCGATCATATCCGCTATCGGATCTTATCCACGCGCTACAGGCGTATCCCCTGCCCAGAAGGGATAGGATTACCATCGAATATGTCATGATTGACGGTTTCAACGACTCTGACGCGGACGCAAAACGCCTCGTCAGGCTACTCAATCCGATCAGGGTCAAAGTCAATCTGATACCCTTCAATGACGAGCTTTCAGACGAATTCAGGACTCCTCGTCCGGATCGCGTCGCCAGATTCCAGGACATACTTATGTCCAAATCACTCGTCGCAATCATCAGAAAATCAAGGGGAAGGGATATCCTTGCGGCATGTGGCCAATTAGCCTCCCAAATCAGGAGGGACTAGCGTGAGTAGCCAAATCCGGTTTTTGATCGATGCCCTCTCAGACCCTTCAGTGTACCCTCAACCCGTAGACAAAATTCATGTCATTCAAACGCACATATCTGTAATTTTTATCGCTGGTGATTTTGTTTACAAAATCAAGAAGCCGCTTAACCTGGGTTTCCTGGATTATACAACCCTCGAAAAAAGACGGTTTTTCTGCCAGCAGGAAGTCACTCTCAACTCCAGGTTCTCTCAGGGTATTTACCTCGGGGTTGTAGATATTTGCGTTCAAAACTCCAGAATCAACCTTGCAGGCCAGGGTGACATAATCGAAGTCGCCGTGTTGATGAAAAAAATCCCCGAAGATCGCGTTTTGAAGACATTACTGTTGCGCGATGAAATAGAAGACAGCCACATTCTTGACCTGGCCAGACGACTTGAACATTTCCACTCAAATGCGCCTCAGGGAAAACACATATCATTATTCGGAGCGCCTGAGGTTATTCATCAGAACCTGACCGAGAATTTCGAGCAGGTCAGGAATTACGTCGGCCTCTGCATTGAGCAAGATGTCTTGGACGGTATATCGTCACGCTCTTTTGAATTCCTTGGTAAATATTTACCCGATTTCAGGGGTCGTGTTGAAAAAGGCTTCATCAGGGACCTGCACGGCGACCTCCACACCGAACACATTGTCTTTCTGGAAGAGGTGATGCTGGTTGATTGTATTGAATTCAACGACAGGTTCAGGTATTCGGATATTGTTTCAGACCTGGCGTTTTTGCTGATGGATCTTGACTATCTCGGATTTCCCGGATTGTCTGACAAACTTCACTTGCATTATTCCAGAGATTGTGATCAAGATTTTGTGGCTGGGTTATACGGGTTCTACAAATCATACAGGGCATTTGTTCGAGGCAAGGTAAACAGTTTCGCTCTTGGCGAGGCCGAAATCCCCGAGGATATGAAGACCGCTGCAATGAAATCCTCACGGGATTATTTCAAACTGTCGGCCTGGTATCTAAACATCAGGAAAAATCCTCTCTTGATAGTGATGTGTGGGTTAATGGGGGCAGGCAAGAGTTTTATCGCCAAAAAACTGGCTGGAAGAACCGGCGCAACGCTTATTCGGTCTGATGTGGCCAGGAAACAGCTTCTGGGGCTACAGGTTTCGGATCGCCGACAGGAAGATTACGACCAGGGGATATACTCCCCAAATGTCACTCAGGACACCTATTCATACATGTTTGAACAGGCATCAGGAATATTGGGTCAGGGCGCCTCCGTAATAATCGACGCGTCATTCGCTTCACGTGATTACAGGGAAATGGCAAGGAAAACCGCCGATCTCAATCACGCGCGGTTCGCTCTGATATATGTAACCGCCCCAGACAATGTGATCAGGGACAGACTCACCCTTAGAGAACTTGACCCTAATGAACCTTCAGATGGAAGATGGGAATTGTTTCATGAACAAAAATCACATTTTCAGGAGATTCAACCCTCTGAGTCAACAGACCTGAACACCTATGAGAGCTCAAGACATTCGGAAACTGAACTGGGAAACCTTGTCAGAAATATTTTTTTCAAATAAACGTCTTTAATGATCAATCCGGCGCAAGCGAAAATTCATGCCTGATCCAAAATCGATTACATTGTGTCTCCTCATTATGATTTCCGTTGGTTGCGTTCCCCAAAAAACCGGTGCCCCGGGCAAGGTTCAGCAAACCGTAGAATTACACTATCAGATGGGTATCAATTATCTAAATGAAGACAAAACTCCACAGGCGATCAGGGAATTGACCGCGGCCCAGCTATTGGCCTCCAGCAACGCTGATGTCGAGCATGCGCTCGGACTTGCCTATCAAAGACAAAAGCTTTACGACCAGGCGGTCGATCAGTATAGGAAGGCTTTGGCCATTGACCCGAAACTGAGCGAAGCAAGAAACAATCTCGGCACCGCATATCTTGCCAAAGGATCATACGACGAAGCGATCAGCTTCTTTGAAGAATGTTTGAAAGATCCTTCCTATCCAACTCCCGAAAAGGCCGCTTATAATCTCGGAGTCGCCTATTTTGCCAAGAAGGATATTGACAGGGCCATACAGAATTATGAGAAATCAATCCTCCTGAAACCCGAAAATATCAATGCCCTTTACAACCTCGCATACGCTCACGAGGAAAAAAATAATGCCGAAAAAGCCCTTGAATACTACAAGAAGGCCCTTGCCGTAGATCAGTCCTTCAAAGAGGCCAATTTCCGAAGTGGTGTGGTTTACGAAGGATTGGGAGATCAAAACAGGGCCATCGAAGCATACAAACGCGTTCTGGAAATTGACCCCGAACATGTTGGCGCACAGTTGAAAATGGGCCTGATTCTGATCAGCGCCGGAAATTCCGATCAGGGCATAAAAATGCTCGAACCCGTCGTTGTAGCCGACCCCGAAGGTCCCTACGGGAAACAGGCCAGGGAAGAAATTGCTAAAATCAGGATGAATCAGGTTTCATCAGGCAAGAAATAGGTCATTTAGCTAAAAGCACAAACAAAGGAGCCATGAATGTCTAAAATTGAGAGAGCTTTAATCAGCGTAACTGACAAA
>CAITZA010000286.1 GCA_903896745.1 uncultured Desulfomonile sp.
GAAAGGGAAATGGCGGAAGCGGCAGAAGCCGCCAGCTATTATGAAGAAGTGAAAAATCTGGCCGAAGTTACGGCTTCCAAGGTAAAAAATGCACGGGCTATGCTGGAAAAAGCCCAGCGTGACATGAAACGTGCGGAACTTGAAAAGCAGCGATCAGCGGCACGTGCAGAAAAAGCCGAAAAGATGGCAGGACTGAAAACCGAGTCTTCGAGTCTGGGAGTGGCTTTGGCCGCAATGAACAAACAGGCTCAGGAAGCAAGAGCTCAGGCTGCAGGCTCTGAAATGAAGGCAAAACTCCTAACAACCGAGAGAGATTCTGCCGACGAGCACATCAAAGCCGCTCTGAATGAAGTATCAGGTGTACCGCAGGTACAAAACGTCAGCTTTTCTGACAGGCTGGCTTCCCTAAAAAAGAAATAAAACAATAAAACGCATCCTCAGAAATGGGGATGCGTTTTATTTCTCCAGAACTCTAATCCCGCGCGTTAAGCCTCATGGCTGTGATGCCTTCTTTGGCCTTCAGATGCTTAACAAATTCATCAGCCTTTTTTTCGGACTCAAAATCCCCAAGATATAGTCGGTATATAATCCCGGAGCTTGGACGCGCTACTGGTTTAAGGCTGACCTTGTAGCCTTTGGCTTTCCATTTTGAGGCCCATTCCTGCGCAATCCTCGGATGGCTGAACGCCCCTATCTGGACTATAAAACCTTTTGATAAATCATTACCTGGCTTGGCGGGGGTGGAACCCGGGTTATGATCATTTTCTATTACATTGGGCGCAGATTGACCGGATGAAGCCGGCAATGAAAAGTTTTTGAGTTCCTTTGAGCTAGTTGGCGCTATTGATTGGTGATCCCTGGTTTCTGGACGGGTGGATTCAGACCGCGTTTCCGTATGGCCACCTGATGATAAATGGTTGGTCCTGTCTTCCTTAGTTTTAAGCTGGCTGTAAAATGTAACCTCAGTGGGCGCTTGACAGGTTTTTGAATCAGTTGTTTTCGAACTTGCCTCAGGGAAAACCGGATTAATTTTCTTGGCGTTTTGCGCCTGGTTTATGGGTTCGTTTACAGGAGTGGGAGCGCTAAGCAATCTGATATTTATGAATGTCAAGGCAACCATAACAGCGATAGTCGAAATCACGCCTATGATCATCGGACCGTTTTTGGGTCCCGTGTCAGTCTTGGGCATGCTTCTGACTGAAACCGTCGGCCTCTTTCTGGAAATGTTATTGCTTTTCAGAAATCTACCTAGCGCCATGAAAATTTCACATCCGCTCTGGAGCTGAAACACCAAGAATAGATAGACCGTTGGCTATGACAAGGCGTACGGCCTCCACCAGGTAAAGCCTCGCTTTTTTGATCCTGTCGTCCTCAGTCAAAACTTTGTTGTCGTGATAGTAAGAGTGAAACAACTCCGCCAATTCCAGCAGGTAGAATGTCACTCGATGTGGCTCCAGAACCTGAGCGGCTTCGTTCAAGACATCCGGATAATCAGCCAGCTTCTTCATTAAGGCTAATTCTTCCTTCAAACCTAGAGCCTCCAGATCCGGATCTGTGTAGTCCGCATCAATACCTTTTTCCTGAGCTATTCGAAAAATACTTGAGATACGGGCATGAGCGTACTGAACATAATAGACGGGATTATCACTCGATTGTTTTTTGGCCAAATCCAGGTCAAAGTCCAGGTGGCTATCGCAGCGTTTTGTTAAGAAAAAAAATCTGGCTGCATCTGCTCCCACCTCTTCCAGAACCTCCCTGAGCGTTATAAACTCCCCTGATCTTGTAGACATGGATATTTTCTGTCCTTCCCTGATCAGGTTCACAAACTGTACCAACAGGACTTTGAGTTTGTCGGATGAGTAACCGAAGGCTTCAATGGCGGCCTTAACCCGGGGAACATACCCGTGGTGGTCTGATCCCCATATATCTACCAACAAATCATATCCTCGTCGCATCTTGTCCGTATGATAAGCTACATCTGCAGCAAAGTAGGTTGGCTCGCCCGTAGCTCTTACGAGGACACGATCCTTTTCATCCTGGCTATCTTCCATAAAAAACCACAAGGCCCCTTCCCGTTCCTCGGCCTTTCCTGATTTTTTAAGTTCATTGAGACATTCTGACAATTTGCCGCTCTCATGTAAGCTACGTTCACTAAAATAGCGATCGTAGGTAACTCCAAACATGCTCAAATCGTCCTGAATGCCTTCCAGAATCTTTTGACAGGCATATCTGGAAGTTATGCGGACTGCCGCAGATTCATCAAGATCTTTTATTTCCTCAGCCTCCGAAGAATTGGCAAACTCAGCGGCCAATTGCTTCATATATTCGCCCTGATAGTGGTTTTCAGGAAACTCAAGGGCCTCCCCCTGCAACTCCCTGAATCTGAACCATAGAGAGCGACCCAAAATGTTCATCTGATTGCCAACATCGTTGACATAATATTCTGAATCCACCTTGCTGCCGGTAGCCCTAAGCAGTCTTACCAGACTGTCACCAACCGCAGCGCCACGTCCGTGACCGACATGTAGGGGGCCGGTAGGATTGGCGCTTACGAATTCCACCAAAATGCCCGGACCGGAAAGTTCGGAAGATCGCCCGTACTGTTCCTTTCTGGAATGGATGAGGTAAAGGTTATTTCGCCAGACATCCGGACTGAGAAAGAAATTTATGAACCCTGGCCCCGCAATCTCACACCTTGAAATGCCGGACGATTTCAGTTCCATGGATTCCATTATCCTGACAGCCAGATCCCGGGGCTTGATCCCAAGTTCCTTGCCTGATACCAAAGCTACATTAGATGCAAAATCCCCAAATTTGACGTCTTTTGAACGCGAAATGTCAAATTTTGGCAAATCGTCAACAGAAACTGCAATACCGTCTGCTTGAAAAAGTTTCTCCAAAGCTGCTTGAGTAATTTTCCTTACTGTTTGTTTCATACGGGACTTTCCGACCTATTTTTTTATTTCTTCCGACTTCGATTCATCCGGATTGTCAACTATTTTGAGAGTTATATCTTTTGTATAATCGGCACAGCGAGTTGTGGATGCGCCGTCCATAAGAAATTTCTTGTTACATGTTTGTCTCCAGGCGCAAATTACACAAATCGTTCTGTCATCATTCATTCTCATACTCCTTTATATAAAATGTTATTATCATTTCTATAAATTACGGTCAAGACCTTTGATAATAGTTCATGGTATTAGTTACACGCCAATCTTGTGGAATTTTGATCCATTTTTTGATAAAAAGCTATAGTGAGGATGTGTCATGCAGTTTATTGACCCTGAAGAAATCAGGCTTTCGCCAGGACAGGCTCTAAAAGCGAGTTTCTGGAGCGAAAGTCTGCGATCCGAACAGATAGGTTTGTTTATCAGGCCACCATCGGGGCTTCCTGTTTCACATGGAGCAACGGAGGTAGCTCACAGGGGTGGTTTGATAAAATTCGATGACATTCTGCTCGTGGTCACCATGGTGAAATACGTCGGGGCCCAAGATGGCGTTTTTGACATCTGGTGGAACTATCACCAGCCTGGAGGGCCGGACTCCTTCAAAAAAATGGCGTCACAAGAGAGACTTTCCAGCTTTTTTTATGACGACTATGGAAAAAGATTTGTTGTGGACACCGAAAACTCTTTCAGAAAATTTTTTTCCAATTTAAACGAAATAGTCGGCAAAACGAATCCATGGACTGAAATAGAATTCGATAGGGCTGTGAGGCGTTGTTGTTCCCAATTTTATCCGAGGGAAAGTCTTTGGGAAATGGTAAAAACGAAATCGGAATTATTTGATTCGCGATCCAAACTGGATTTGGATTTAAACATGTACGATGGTGTCATACCGGAAGACCTCAAACCCTTTTACCTGTTTTCAACAGAGTTTGGACACTGCTTAAGCATCATACCATCCAACCTCGAGGATGAGGCCGATAAAAACGGACCAGCCTTCTACCTAACCCCCGCTCCTGTACGGACTGTTTTGAGATGTGGAATAAGATGGCTTCGCGGTTATCCGGTGGCCTCTATCCCTTTCATTCCGGGGCACGGTTTGGCAGCTCCACCCGAGGATTACGAGTTCTAGGCGCCTTTACAAAAAAAACGGAATTTGAATCATCATCGAGAAGCGAAATAAATAGCGCAACCCTTACAACTCTAATATGTCTTGCGGTTTTCTTACAGAGGCTTTGCCACGCGGCCTCTCCACGCAATATTAACCTTACAGACTCACGGTAATTGGTTTTTCCATATGGTTGATCGCCTGTCCTCATGCGGATTCTGAAATCCTTGACACTTTGGATGGTGATTGTTATTTCTTGTGTAATCTACAACATGTTTCGCTCTTCACAGCTAGTGCGTTTTTAATGGCCTTTCCCGGGGAGCGATGCGAAGGGGTGTATGTCCAATTGGAGGGGTCTCAACCAGAAACTCAAGGATTAGTCAGATGGTTTAAGAGCAAGATGGGCCTTAACAAAGTACCCAAGGAGATTCAACAGGTTATAGACGAGAGCGAGGAAAGGGGCTTAATTGATCATGACGAAGGCGATATGATTGAGGGTATTTTTGACCTAAAACAAACTGTCGCTCGCGAAATCATGATTCCCCGGACACAAATAGTCGCTGTCCCCCAGGACTGCCCTCTCGACCAACTTCTCAATACCATTATCCAATCTGGACATTCCAGAATTCCAGTCTACAAGGAAAATGTTGATCAAATCTTGGGAATTCTGAACGCAAAAGATTTGCTGCCATTTTGGCTCGACCAACAAAGGGTTTTCGAAATTAACAAAATATGTCGTGAACCTTTTTTTGTACCAGAAACCAAACGCATTAATGATCTGCTGAATGAACTCAGAACAAAGAAATCGCATTTAGCGGTAATCGTGGACGAATATGGCGGAACATCGGGAATTGTCACTATCGAGGACATAATAGAGGAAATTATCGGAGATATTCGGGATGAACATGATAGGGAAGAAGACGAATTCGTGCCGCAGGAAGATGGTTCTACATTAGTGAACGCGTGGGCCAACCTGGATGACTTTGAAGAAAGATTTGAAATAAAGGTTCCCCGGGAAGGCTATGACACCGTCGGTGGGTTTATAATCCATCTCTTGGGGAAGGTCCCCAGAAAAGGAGAAGAAATAGTCTTTGAAGGCCTCAAAATGAAAATCCAGGCAGCAGACGCCAAACGGGTGGCAAGAGTTGTGGTCACCCCCTCTTCAAAAACAGGACCCGACTTGCAGAATGGAATGTCGGAAACTGTTTCATGAGCGCTCTCCTGCTGGCTTCTTCGTTTAGCGGTATATTTCTGGCGCTCGTATTCCCACCATGGCGGATTGATCTCTTGGTCTGGCTCGCGCTCGTTCCCCTTTTATGGTCAATTCGTAGCAGCAGGAATTTTCAACAGGCCGCTTACTGTGGATGGGTTTCAGGTTTTTTTTTCTTCCTGATTGATCTGAGATGGATATATGACACATTGACCATACATGGTCATTTCTCAACGTATATTTCAGGGGCAATCTCTCTTCTCCTGACTGCTGGCATGGCCATGGGAACCGCCTTTTTCTGCGGTTTCTCACGGTTTGTTCACAACGCTGGCATTCCGTATTGGATTATTTTTCCAGTCAACTGGATTGGTGTTGAATTCGCAAGGACATTCCTTTTTAGCGGCTTTCCGTGGGACCTGTTGGGATATTCTCTGTCAGAGCGGAGCAATCTGATTCAAGTTGTCGATATTACTGGTGTGTATGGTCTGTCTTTCCTTATCGTCTTTGTCAACAACGCCATTCTGGAAACACTTGTAAACAGAAAGACTTCCTTCACCTCAGTCGCTACCCAGTTGATTTTCGCAGTGGTTATGATCGCAGGCTGTACGGTTTATGGTTGGACCAGGATTAGCCTATACGCAGACCAAATCAATGAATCAAAGACCTACACTATAGGCGTTCTGCAAGGCGCCATATCTCAAGATGTTAAATGGAATGACGCCTATCGCTCGCTAACTTTCAGAACTTACGACGAACTGGCGAAAGAATCTGTCTTGAATGGGGCTAATCTGCTGATCTGGCCGGAGACAAGTATTCCGGTGGTGATAGGGGGAGAAGATCTCGCATGGATGGACGCCATCAATATTTCCAGGAACCTGAATACCCCGATGTTGATAGGAGCCCCATCCCAAACCGATTCGAAGGGTCAGATCAATTATTATAACAGCGCCTTCCTTGTAGATGGGTCTGAGATTCTGTCCGCTTATGACAAGATTCATCTCGTTCCATTTGGTGAATACATGCCTCTTTCGTGGCTGATACCGCTGGGGCCGGGCATGGCGGCTCGCGAGGCGGACTTCACGCCTGGCGCGGTTATGACTGTGATGAGCCCTCCAACAATTCCTTCTTTTTCTGTATTGATATGTTATGAAGCCATATTTCCTGCCTTGAGCCGGATCGCTATCAACAATGGCGCCAGGTTTCTGGTAAACATAACAAATGATGGCTGGTTTGACATGACAGCCGCCCCAGCTCAGCATTTGTCCATGGCAAAATTTCGCGCGGTGGAAAACAGGGTTTGGTTGCTTAGGTCCGCCAACACCGGCATAAGCGCGGCAGTTGATCCCGTGGGCAGAATTGTAAATTCAATACCACTGGGCCAATCCGGCTGGATGAATGTAAACATGCCTCAGCCTACAGGTGTCGGATCTTTTTATACAAAATTTGGAGATGTATTTGCATTGTCGTGTATAATCATTATGGCATTAACATTTTTTTGGGCTGCGCTACATAACATGAAGTTCAAAGGCATTAGATATGACACCATTCGCCACTAAAACACTGGTTCGAATTGGGGCGGGCTTATGTTTCACCGGTCTGGTAGTCTGGTTAATGTATGCCCTGGAATCTGTCACTACAATAGTAATGGTATCCTTTTTCATTGCATATATTCTCAATCCCCTCGTCAGGTCACTCGGAAGGCTCCGAATTAACCGAACCCTAGCCGCTGTGCTATCCTTGATGCTCGTTTTCACGTTTTTCGTAGGACTTCTGCTAATCATCATTCCCGCTATAGCCAGCGAAATATCGTCGTTTTCCCGTCTAGCCCCAAAATACGTTGAAATGCTTCAAAAAGTTTTTTACGAAATAGTGGCCAAACTTGAGATACCCTTCCCCCAAGATAGTGGAGAACTCTCGAACCTGATTCTGGAGAGAGGCAAACAACTTCTACCCGGACTAACAAAAGCTACTGGACAGATACTCTCATCTGTTTTTGCATCAACGATCGGCATATTGACCACTTTTTTCCAAATCATGCTAATCCCCATAATCGCGTACTATTTGCTTGTTTCGTTTGAAAACATAACTTCCGGCGCTTCAGAACTCCTTCCATTATATACGAGGAATGCTGTGATAGTAAAATTCAGGGAAATAGATCAGGTTCTGGCCAGTTTTGTGAGGGGACAACTTACAATAGCGTTAATTCTGGCGGTTTTATACAGTATAGGGTTTATGATAATAGGTATTGATCTGGCCCTTGTTATCGGCATCATATCCGGTCTGCTTTTTATAGTTCCTTATCTGGGGACTATGATAGCCTTGATATTTGGTCCCGCTATGGCGTTTGCCAAGTTCGGAGATTTTTATCATGTCTTTTACGTTCTGATCTGGATTGGCGTAGTCCAGGGCTTTGAGTCCTATGTGCTAACCCCCAGGATCGTAGGACAGGCTATTGGACTTCATCCCGTCGTTTATATTCTGGCTCTTATAATAGGCGGCAACCTTTTCGGATTTGTAGGCATGCTTGTCGCTATCCCCGTCGCCGCCATTTCAAGGGTGCTATTGATAACTATTCTGGATGAATACAAGAAGTCTTACCTTTATCATGACAAATTCGGAAAGGATCAAATTTGATGACTCGCCCAAGAGCCCTGGGTAAATCTTTTGACGACTTTGACGGCGAGAAGGGAATTCTTTTCGTGGTTGCAACTCCGATCGGGAACCTTGAAGATATTACCATCAGGGCTGTGGAAACACTTAGACACGTTAACCTTATTGCCTGTGAAGACACCAGAAAAAGCAAGGTGTTGATAAACCATTGGGGAATATCAACCAGGCTAATGAGCTTGCATCGCTTCAGCGAAAGCAGAAAGATCGAAGCGGTATTGGGTAAACTCGACAAAGGTTATTCGGTTGCTCTAATAACTGACGCAGGAACTCCAGCGGTTTCGGATCCTGGCAATCGCCTTGTTAGAGCAGCTCTAAAAGCCGGCTTCAAGGTTTCTCCCATTCCAGGACCATCATCCATCACTACCGCTCTTTCAGTTTCAGGAATGGATTGCGCTTCTTTTTTATATCTTGGATTTGCCCCTCGTAAGGATTCACAACGTAAGCAGTTTTTTCTGGATATACAGAAACAGCGTTGCACTGTCGTCTTCCTGGAAACCGCCGCCCGGATACTGGATACTCTCGAAATCGGCTGTGAGTATTTAGGATCAAGAAATATGGTTCTTTTCAGGGAACTTACAAAGATTTTCGAAGAAATTATTCCTGGAAATCCATGCTCCATCCTGGAAACCCTAAGAGCCAGGGATTCTGTCAAGGGAGAAATAACCGTTGTTATCGAGGGCTCAACAGACGCGAGCCCTTCCATAGATGTCGAAGATGCCGTCATTGAACTGATTGCCGAAGGACTTTCCGGAAAAAGACTGGCGATTGAAGCCTACATCAGGTTTGGCCTAAACAAGAACGCTGTGTATGAAAAGTTCCTTGAAATCAAGGATAAGTCCGACAACGAGATATGATTTGGGTTATTTTTTCACCAGTTAATTAAACTTATTAGTTTTATCAGTTAGATTTAATGCCGTGCTTTACTCGTACATTCCCCATCCTCGTTTCCGGGGCGCAATTTCTTGTATTCAAGACAAGCTCTTATAAAACTTGAAAATAAAGGATGGGGATCCATCGGACGTGATTTGAATTCTGGATGGAACTGACATCCGACAAACCATGAATGATTTTTGTATTCTATCAGTTCTACAAGCTGGCCATCGGGAGAAACTCCTCCTGCAACCAGACCACCGTCTTCGAGAGTTTGCTTGAAGTCATTATTGAATTCATATCTATGCCGGTGTCTCTCGCTGATTGACGTCCGCCCATAAATCTCATGACACAGGCTATCCACCGGTATTACGCATTCATAGGCGCCAAGTCGCATCGTGCCACCCTTGTCAGTGATGGATCTTTGCGTTTGCATGAGATGAATGACAGGGTATGGGGTATTGGGATCAAACTCTGTAGAGTTGGCCCTGGCAAGGTTGCATACATTGCGGGCAAATTCGACTACAGCCATCTGCATACCGAGACAAATTCCAAAATATGGAATCTTGTTTTCCCTCGCGTATTGTACGGCGCGTATTTTGCCCTCAATTCCACGGGAACCAAAACCACCCGGAACCAGTATTCCGTCCACATCATCGAATTCATTGCCCGGTCCCGAATTCTCGATACGTTCGGAATCGATGAATTTTAATCTGACTTTTGCCTCATTGGCGACTCCACCGGCAAACAGGGCTTCGTTGAGACTCTTGTAGGATTCATGCAAATTAACGTATTTACCCACAATTCCGATGGTTACGATTTGGTTAAGCGAGTGAACTGATTCAACGAAAGCTCTCCATTCATCCAATTGTGGAGCTCGTGTCCAAACGTTCAGGAGTTCAACGATTTTCTGATCTAGCCCCTCCTCATGAAATTTTAAAGGCACCTCATAAATGCACTCTACATCCTCATTAGCAATTACTTCCTCGGGTCTGACATTACAGAACAGGGCAATTTTTTCTTTTATGTCCCTTGAAATACTCTTCTCTGTTCGACAAATCAGAATGTCCGGTTGAATGCCTACTTCCCTCAAGGCCTTGACGCTGTGTTGGGTGGGCTTGGTTTTTACCTCTCCGGAAGCTTTGACAAATGGTAATAGCGTCAGATGGATATACAACACGTTCTGCGGGCCTAGATCAGCCCTAAGCTGCCGTATGGCTTCAAGAAACGGCAAACTCTCGATGTCACCCACAGTGCCTCCAACCTCAACTATCGCAACATCCACACCATTTCCCAGGCTTCTGATCTTGTCCTTTATTTCGTCTGTAACATGAGGAATGACCTGAACGGTAGCGCCAAGATATTCTCCCCGACGTTCTTTCTGTATGACCGAATCATAGATTTGACCGGTGGTAAAATTGTTCTTTTGGCGTAAGACGGCGTGGGTGAAACGTTCATAGTGCCCAAGATCGAGGTCGGTTTCTGCGCCATCGTCAGTAACGAAAACTTCCCCATGCTGGAATGGATTCATGGTTCCAGGGTCAACATTTATATATGGGTCCATTTTCAACAAGGTCACTGTTAGACCTCTGCATTCCATCAAAGCTCCAATACTGGCTGCTGACAAACCTTTTCCAAGAGATGATAGCACTCCACCGGTTATAAATATAAATTTTGTGCTCTTGTACATTAAACTCTCCAAATAATTAAATGGCTTCACCCGTAAGTATTTTGTAAATGCTTATGTATTTCTGACTCACATTTTGGACTACTTCATCGGGAAGAACTGGAGCTGGTGGTTCCTTATTCCATTTAACAAGTTGCAGATAATCCCTGACGTACTGTTTGTCCAGCGAAGGGGGAGACATACCGGGAGCGTATTGATCCACAGGCCAGAACCTCGAAGAGTCTGGAGTCAGGGCTTCGTCAATCAGAGACCTTTCCCCATCTATTATTCCAAATTCAAACTTGGTGTCGGCTATTATAATTCCTCTTTCTTCAGCCCACCTGGCTCCAAAATCATAGAGTTTCAATGAAGTCTCTTTCAGCCAGTTGGCATTGTCGGCGCCCAGGAGATCAACGGTCTTCGCAAAAGAAATGTTTTCATCGTGTGCGCCTAACTCTGCTTTTGTGGATGGCGTAAAAATTGGTTCCGCCAGTTTTTCGGCCTGCTTTAGTCCCGAAGGTAGGAGAATTCCACACACAGCGCCTGTTTTCTTGTAATCCTCCCATCCTGATCCAATAATATATCCCCTCACAACACATTCTACGGGAAAAGCGCTAGCTTTTTTAACCAACATGCTTCGACCGGCAAGATCATCCCTGAATTTCCATAATTCAGCCGGAAATTCCTCGACATCTGCGCTAACAAGGTGATTTGGAATCATATCCCCGGTCTTTTTCATCCAGAAGGCGCTCAATTTATTGAGCACCTCCCCTTTCTTGGGAATCGGATTCGGTAAAATTACATCAAAAGCTGATAGTCGATCTGTAGAGACAATCAATAAGCGGGTGTCCAGATCATAGATGTCTCTTACTTTTCCTCGTCCGACAAGTTTGAGACCATAAAAATTTGTTTCTTTAACTGGTTGATTGTTCATAAGGCACTCTCTGTAAGTGAAAAACTGTTGCTATAAAAAGCGATTGACAAATCATTTAAGCATCTTAATCTATCATGGAAGGAGTTGTCATGCAATGTGAATCAGGTGACCGAATACATAAGAAACATCCCTGCCCTGACTGTAAAATGTGCCAGGGCTGCTCCGAATCAAGGTGTTGCGCCTGTAGAAATAAAACAGGCCAGAAAAAAAGGAAAAAGCTTGATTTCGACGAGCAGATAGCGCTTTGGGAATCTTTAAACAGAACCGGTAATCCGCTTTGAATTACGCCTTGTCGGAAATACTACAGGTTCAGAAATATCGACCCTGCGTCATAACTTTTGTAGGGGCCGGCGGAAAAACGTCTCTGATGTTCGATCTGGCTCATGAGATACTTAGCTTGAATTATAGGGTAATTACTACTACTACTACCAAAATGTTTCCTCCCTCAGAAACCCAGGCAAAAGTCCTTCAATTATCTTCTGAACCAGATTGGGAAAAGGGGCTGGAACAAAAAATTCGCGAATATCTTCACGTATGTTTGGGAAGAAAAATTGACCTACTCAACGGGAAATTACTGGGAATCGCTTCAGAAGAAATCCGATTATTGGAAAAATATTCTGATTATATACTTGTAGAGGGTGATGGATCAGCAGGTTTACCGGTTAAAGCGCCTGAAAAATGGGAACCTGTCATACCCTGGCCGTCAAACATAGTGATTTATGTTGTTGGGTTAGATTGCCTCGGTAAACCTGCGGCATCAAAAACTGTTCATAGAATTCAAAAATTCCTGGAGGTCACAGGACTTCTGGAAAATGAGATCATTGACTTTTCGACATTGAAAAAACTCGTAACCAGTAAATACGCCGGTTTGAAAAACATTCCGGAAAGTAGTGAAATTTACATCGCGTTCACCAAATCGGACACCTTTTCTGATGCTGAAATTTTTCGCAAATTGGCCTCAATGATAATGTCAGGCGGGAACAATCGAATCAGGGCTGTCGTTGTGACTGGAAAGTATGGTCCTGGACGGATCAATTTGGTAGTCCGTTAATCGATCATCCATCAGAGCCCGGACTGCATATCAGGCAGGCGCTTAAAAGACTGGCATCCGGTTCGGCTACAATTCGTTAATTTACGCTGGTTTGAATTGCCGGTTCTAAATCAGATTTTAACACCGCTACTTCCTCGACATCATGGTTTTGGTTTTCAGTGGAAGGTTTAAGCAAATCATTGTCAGAATTTTTGACTTTAAATTCCATAAAAATCTGTTTTTTCTGGACCGTTTCAAATGGCTTGGAATTTAAGAGAATTTTACCGTCAGGTGTCATTACCTGAATAACGCATTCCGTATTTAGTGGGGCCCCAACAGTCTGAAATGCGCCGTTGGAATCGGTGATCGAGGACGACTTGAACTGCTCGCTCCTGCAGGCGCAATTGACTACGAGATCGGGGATCGGGTTA
>CAITZA010000287.1 GCA_903896745.1 uncultured Desulfomonile sp.
AACGTGTCATTTCCTCCTACATTTCCCGGCAGGAGGAACACCTGAAAGCCCTTGCCAGAAGCGAAGAGACGCTCAATACCGTTTTACAGACTGCCCCCGTAGGAATAGGTCTTGTAAAAGACAGGGTTATCCAATGGATTAACGATTCCCTTGCAGAAATGACGGGTTATTCAAAGGATGAGGTTTGCGGGAAGAGCGCCAGAATGCTGTATGCAACTGATGAGGAGTTTCAAAAGGTTGGCGATCAATTATTCACCGAATTACCCGGTAGGGTAAAGACCGGAATAGAAACCCGTTTTGTTCGTAAAGACGGCTCGGTGGCCAGTATTATGTTAAACTTCGCCACTACGGATGAGACCGACATGACCGCTGTTTTTGCCTTTGTTGACGTCACCGATGCAAGGGAAACCGCTGAACAGCTTCAAAAAAATACCCTGCGACTGGAACGCGCCGAGCTGGCCGCTAAATTCGGCAATTGGGAATTCGATTACCAGACCAGAACAATAAAATACTCACAGGGCGCCACACGAATTCTCGGTCTCCAAAAGGAACTCCCCGATGTGAATGACCTCCGGCAGATGCCTGTCCCCGAACATAAACCCGTTCTGGAAGAAGCCCTGACAAGCCTCATAGAAGAACAAAAACCCTATGACCTGGAATTCAAGGCCCTACGTCAAACTGACGGCAAGATGATTGACATTCATGCCATTGCAGGGTTTGATAAAAGATTTAATGTCGCATGGGGCGTCATCCAGGATGTTACGCGAAGAAAACGCGCTGAAGAAGGGCTCAGAGACATGGAGAGGAGACTGTTCCGTGCGCAGAAACTTGAAAGCCTCGGCATCCTGAGCGCTGGCATTGCGCATGATTTCAACAACCTGCTTGCGGTAATAGTCGGGAACCTGGAATTGGCGCAGAACAGCAAATTCTCTTCATCCCAGAAGGACAAATTTATCGAACGCGCTATGTCCGCATCCGTCAAGTCCGCAAACCTTATTCGGCAAATGCTGGATTATTCAGGGAAAGGCGCTTTTGAGCTCGAGGACATCAACCTTTCACAGTTTGTTCTGGAAAATGCAAAACTCTTCGAGGCAACTGCGCCCCACAACACCCACCTGGAAATCAAAACTCCTCCTGACGAAATATTGATAAAAGCAGACCCCAGCCAGGTAAAACAGGTTATCATGAACCTACTTATGAACGCCTCTGAAGCGCTTGAAGGAAAACAGGGAACAGTTGAGCTGAGCGCAGGTGTTGAGTTCTGTGACGAAGCTGTTCTGGCCAAAAGCCTGTTACTTAAAAAACCTCTACCCCAAAATCTGGCTTTTTTACGCGTGAAGGACGATGGTTGCGGCATGGACGCTGAAACAGTCAACTGTATATTCGATCCATTCTTTTCCACCAAGTTCACCGGACGCGGTCTGGGAATGTCTGTCGTGCAGGGAATAGTAAGGGGGCATGGAGGCGCCATAATGATAGAAAGCCTGCCAGGCCGGGGATCCACAGTAACAGTATATCTCCCCGTCGCTACCGCCCTTACTTAGTAACTCCGGCCCATGCTCAGTTTCCAGCATATACTTAGTAGCTCCGGCCTCCGCGCCGGAGTATTAAAATTGATTCCGAGTGGCTGGGGATTTCAATGTGGACATCTGGCAAAAGTCATCGATAGTCGGTGAAATAACTGATTTCATGATAGATTGCGTAACAACAAACCTTACCATATAACCCATAGCCTAGAATTCCGAAAACTATTAACAGTGTTTGTC
>CAITZA010000288.1 GCA_903896745.1 uncultured Desulfomonile sp.
ATTCTTCGCGCTTTTCCTATGCTTCGTTCGATCGAATCGGGCGCCAATATTGTTACAGGGACATTGATCCCGATTACCTGATGTATTCTCTCTGAAATTTTTCGGGCCACCTCGTCAGTTTTTTGCTGACCTTGCCTGTAAACAGCTTCCTTAAGTTCTGTTTCCACAGAGATATGATCGATATATCCCTTCTTGCGCAATCTGATCTGATATTGGGGCTCGACCTCGCTGAATTCCATCAGCACCGTTTCGATCTGCGACGGGAACACGTTTACGCCGCTGATTATCATCATGTCATCTGATCTTCCCAGAATTTTGTCCATGGTGACCAGTGTTCGCCCACATTCGCATTTCTGTCTTCTGAGTGTGCAGATGTCTCTGGTTCTATACCTTATCATGGGCATAGCCCGACGTTGCAGGGCGGTAAATACGAGTTCACCCTCTTCACCCTCAGGAACCGGTTCGAGTGTTCCGGGATCGACTATTTCAGGATAGACATGATCTTCGTTGATATGTATGTTGTAATACTCGCAGGTAAATGAAACGCCGGGCCCCATCAATTCCGTCAGGCCATAGTGTTCATAAGCATGGATGCCCCCACGCGTTTCGATGTCGCTGCGCATCTCGATGCTCCACGGCTCCGCCCCAAAGTGCCCTGTCTTGAGTGTAGAATTCTTTATATCTACGCCCATCCGTTCAGCTTTTTCTATTATGGTCATGCAGTAGGATGGTGTGCAGCATAGAGCGGTGGTTCCGAAATCCTGGATCAGCATGATCTGCCGATCTGTCATGCCTGCGCCGGATGGAACAACGGCGCATCCAATGCGAATGGCGCCCTGCAGAAATCCGAGACCACCCGTAAAAAGCCCCATTCCGTATGCGTTCTGAAGAATACTGTCAGGTCTTACTTCCTGAGCCCAAAGTCCTCTAGCCATGCACTCCGTCCATTGGTCGAGGTCTGCGGCTGTATATGGGCCGGTAATCGGTTTTCCCGTAGTGCCCGACGACGCATGGATTCGGACTACTTCAGACATCGGGACAGCGCACAAGCCGAACGGATAATTGTCACGCAGGTCAGTCTTAACGGTGAACGGGAATTTCGCTATATCTTCAATCAGTTGCAAATCAGAGGGCTTCACCCCTTTTTCGTCAAAGGCTTTTTTGTAAAATGGAATTTTCTCGTACACCCATTTCACAGTCTCCTTCAGCTTTTCGAGCTGAAAGCTTTTCATTGAACTGTCGTTCATGGTTTCGAATTTTTCGTCCCAAAACTTCTTTGACATGCCGGTCCTCCTAAATGCCAGGGGTGTTGTGATGTATGATAGATTTAATTCAGGAAAGCCGCTGAGAATAATAGATTAATTAATCTACTTTTCAGCATAATGTCAAAAGGAAAGTGTCGATTTGCGAGAAAAAACCTGATTTAGTTGGTACAGAAAACTTCACTAGAGTGAAAGTATGGAAAAAAGTATATGCGTATGCGCTGACTGCGCGAGGTTAACATGTTTCGACAAAGTCCCTACTGCTTTGGGGGCGCCTCGATCAGCGCCTTGAGTTTTGAATATAGTGGTTCCCCGAGGCTATTCTCAAATGTAGGCATTACGTTGGCGTCACCCGCGTTGCCTGACAATCTGAAAATCAGATTGAAAGGATGTTTTGCAGGCCTTGATTGCTCAGAATCAGCGGGCTTTTGATCTCCGGATTCAATGCCCAACTTTTTCAACTCCTTATCCAGACCGGTCATCTTGAGGATACTCTCATGCTTTTTCACGAGTTCCTTGACAGCAGGAATCCTGCCAATCTGTTCAGGCGGGCTGACCATGGCCTTGACCCATAACGTCGCGTTAATATTGTTGTTTCGTAAATCAATTGATCCAATAATTGCGGACCTGAGATCCCCTCCGACCTGTTCGAGGTTTTCGGTCTGCGCGATACCACGGTTTATTGTAAAATCGCCTCTGATATAACTGAATTCGGGTGAGGCTATGTTGGGATTATTAAGAAGACCGGCGCCTAATGCGCTGATGACCGCCTGAGGCTTTGCCATACTTCCCTTGAAATTCTGAAGCTTTATAGCGCCACGGCCGATATTGGCCGAGATGTTTCCCTTCAGGTTTTCAATGCCGTAAATATCCTGCAATGATCCGGAACATTTTATCGGGGCCTCAACAAAACCTCTTGCTCGACCCTCAAGACTTATCTCATCGAGGTTTTTGCCGTTTATCCTTGCGGATCCCGCTACGTTGTCAAAGAAAACCATAGATTTTTCAGGTTTGAACTGGACGGACTCCATCTGTACGGAACCGGTTGGCAGGAAACCTGACTTGTCGTTTTTCAGCATAAGTTGAGCCCGGCATCGACCGGCCAGATCCTGTTTCGCCAATTCGGGAAAAACGGAAGTCAGTTTTTTCAGATCGACTTCCTTCAATTTTAGATCAATTTCCGCAAGCCCATTCTTTTGATGGGCGATTGTTCCAGACGCTGAAGCGGAAAGACCCGGAAGCGACAGAGAGCTTGAGTGCAATGTTGTGACATTACCGGAATAATTACCGCTGACCCCCAGAAAGCCATCTACTCCTGTTTTCTTGCTGAATGTCTTGTCATAAGAAATGTCGAGGTTTTTCAATGGAGCTTCGATGGAGAAGGCGTACGCGTTTTTGGTCTGATTTAATTTCGTTGAGATAGTTGTCTGTCCATCTATTTTGAGATTTCCCGAGTCTTCTACCCCAAGTAAACCTAAGAGTTGTGCATCAAAACTGGTCTGAGCCGTAGCAGTGACTTTTGCCGCGCCCTTGGCCAACCCAATAGCTGATCCGCGAATTTTGATCAGCAAGTTCGGACTTTTGTTTCGTTTTAATTCCACATCAAATTCCCGGAAATCTATTCCCTGTGTTCCGTACAGGAATTTGGACCTGGCAGTAAGGCTCAATTCGCCGGCCACAGGTTTGGCCTGTCCGGATGTCATGTTCACCCCATGGAGCTCTGCTCCGAAAAGGGCGTCAATATGAGGCGTAGCGCCTTTAACATTTTCAGACGTGGAGATAGCGCCTTTCAACCACAAAAGCCCCTTTTTTTCAGCCGGCTTGGACAGTTTTCCGGAAAAATCAAAAGAACACTGACTCATATCCGCCTGAAGCTCGAAATTTGACTTGTTTGCCGGGCCTTTAACCGAGCCGTTTAATCGCAGAGGACCTTTTATTTCGATTTCATTTGCGCCGACGAGTTTCTTCAGTACAAGCGCCGGGTTTCTGATCACAAGGTCCGCATTAAGATCCAGACCCCTGCTATCCGCCAGGGGCTTGACAATCCGGCCGGACAGCTTCAAGGCGACCGACTGATCCCGGGCGTTGAGTTCGCGCAAATCCATGGATTCCCGGGTTCCATGAGCCAGGAGGCTGATGGCAGGGTTGCTAATGCCCAACCCGCTTTCCGGAAGGAAATTGGTGTTCTCTAGTTGAAGGTCTGCCCTGATCGACCATTCGGTCGCCGGGGTCTGGTTGAAAGAAAAAGTCCCACTCCAAAGGCCTTCACCAAAATTGGGCGCGGCGGCCCCGGCCAATGGCGCAAACATCAATAGCGGCACCCTGGAAGCTTCACCGTTGACTTCTATGTCAGTTACTGCGCTAAAGTCCGAAGGAAAATGGCATGTCGCCGTTAATTTCATCGGCGCGGAAGGGTCGGCCCCATGACTTACCGGACCATGGAGCGCAAGCTTTGTTCCGGAGGACGCGTCGTAGTTCAGATCTACCCTGGCGCCCGTCACAGTGAGTTGTTTGAGAGCTTCCCCATACTTTGGAATCAATCCCGACATTGAAGCGAAATCCGCGCGGTCAATATTGAGATGGAAATCAACCTTTTCTATACCATCCATAGCCGGATTTAGCCGTACGGGGCCAAGCCCGGCAAATTTGCAGAAAATATTTTCTGAATGTCTGAGCGCGGCTCCATTTACTATTATGTCAAAGGTATTTGCTGAATCGGTCTGTTTGAGATTTATTTCCGTAATTCCGAGCGAGATTCTTCTTTCCTGGTTTGATGCGGCCCTCATGTCAACCAACTCAATCGTCACATCAGTCGCACGGACCGATCTAATGGACCAGGCGATCTGAGATCCGCCATTTCCTGAAAGCTGCGCTTTGTCAGGGGCCCCGGAAGATAATCCCGACGCAGATTGTTTGTCTGCATCGGCAGATGCCGCATCACCATAAGAACTTACAGGTAACGGGACGAACGGATATTCATACGCCCCCTGGGGATCAATGCTTACCCAAGCTTTCACGCCTTCCATATCGATTGATGAAATCGAAATCCTGCCCTGTAGAATTCCTGAGAGCGACGGGGTCATCTCTACCTGTTTGACCAGTAACGTCTCCTGACCGTGATGTCCCATTACCCTGACATGGCTGGCGACTACCCTGACTGGTCCCCTTAATGACAAGCCGACAGAGAATGCGCCAATAGTGACCCTTGTGTTGGAGGCTTCAGCGATCTTGCTTTCAATGCCGCTCCTAAGCCAGTCACTTGACGGTAAAAACCACCACAAAAGAGCCGCGGAGGTTAGCAATATCGCGACCCCAGCAACTAACAGCACGACTATGGATTTCTTTAAGGTAGACATCTTGACTGTCCTGGATTGATCTTCGCAATCAGAATGGGTTTGAAAAACTGTTGATCGCAGCAGGCATGTTACAGACCTGGCATGAAACGATCAAACGCTACGGCTTCCAACCGAGGATTTTAATGAACCAACCCTGAAGAATTTCGAGGCATTTCTCGTTGTTGCGCAATCTGTGTTCCCCGCCGGCAATAATACTGAATTCCGTAATACCCGAAGGCGCCTTGCCGTAGAGTTCCTCAGCTTGAGACAGCGGTATAAGCTCATCCGAATCACCGTGGATTATGATCAGGTGTTTCCCTTTGAAATAGGTGATCCACTTTGCAGGTTCCACTTCCTTGAATGAATCAATCCAAAGCGCTTCATTTTTGGGAAAACCGGGAGTTTTGATGAGACCCCTGTTACGGAAATCCTCAATTATCTGGGAAGGCTCCTTCTTGAAAATGTCAAAACTGGCAGGAGAGCAGACGGAAGCCAGTGCGAATACATGCGGATTGTCAGCGGCCACACATATTGACGCCGCCGCGCCGCCGCTAAATCCTAGCAGCACAATGCGTGTGGGATCAATGTGAGGCGTATTTACAATTCTGTCAAGGACCGCCCTTAAATCCCTTGTCCATCCCATCATGTCAAAATCACCGCCTGAAGCGCCACATCCCCTAAAATTGAAAAACACCGAGGCCATGCCGATGCCTGAAAATCTCTCGACAAGACTCTCATAGCCAGGGTCATCCACTGGACGTTCAGTTCCACTCCCGGGTATACCATGACAAATTATCAGCGCGGGATACTGCATGGCGGGTTTGGAAGACGGGAAAGCAATATTTCCATGGATTGCGATTCCGTCCGATTGAACCGTAAAAGATTCGACCATACGTTCAGCTACAGGCTCTACACCAAAATCACGCGGGGTAGGCTTGTTAAACCGGAGCGCATCCAGTAGCTTTCCAAACATAATTCTAATAAGATTTAGCTCCATTTGCTCTCTCTATCACAGGCAACATCTGAACCGACTAAGGTCCATGACCTGAAAACTTAATATTGTTAAGTCCGTTGAATATCATATATTGGTTCTTAATAAAATTGCGCGAATGATTCATGGTGTAGTATCTTTGTTCAACTGTAAAGGATAATACTTTAACTAGCTATATTTTAAGGATTATTGTAACCTTCTCCAATCAATTTACCTAGAAGCGTGGCGAAACAAATGATTCAAACGCTAAAATTGCTTTATATCGCCATAATAACTGTAATAGTGATGGGCCAGATGGAAAGGCCATTTTGTTCCGAAGCGAATAGGAACGGTCATCATAACCTGGACATCTGCAAACCCGAACTTTCCGGTTCGCAAGTCATTGAGATGGGGCATTCCGGAACGTTTGGGTGGTCTTGTGATGCGGCCCATGGCAAAGGAGCCGGATATTACATTGTTTTCATAAGACCCACAGGCACCTATGTCCTCCTGAAAGTTCCAATTGGCAAGAATTCCTTCGAATTCACCCCCGATACCACGGGATTGTGGAGATGGATGGTAATCAATACCGATCCGGATCGTACAAAACCGGATGTCGAATCGGAACCCGGCCTCTTTCAGGTTATCAATACCGAACAATAATTGTGGCGCTAAAACCAGATTTGATGTATGCGGATGGACGCTGGGTTTTGGGATACGCCGCGCATCCATAGACAGCGGTGCTTGATCTGATTGAAATTGCTGGGTTTGTTTCAGGCATCCGATTAGCATTCGGATCAAGAGTTATGCAAATAAGGCGCCCATGATTGCTAACCGGAACAAAAATATCAACCTTATTTCGGAACACAAAATAGTTGTGACTGTCATCAAAAAAGAGGAAAACAATACCCAATCGTGGGAGACTCCAAAATAACGTGATTGATGAAAAGGAGAGAATTCAATGAGAGGACGCCTATTCGGGGCATCAACAAAATTTTTCTTTGTGTTTACGGCATTATTTATTGCTTTGGCCACATTACCGATTAATGCTATTTCCAGCCCTCCAGGTTTGCTCAAACAATTGGACGAGTCCTTTGTGCAGGTAGCCGAAAAAGTTACCCCCGCGGTTGTCAACATACATTCTACAAAAAAGGAAACAGCCTCGGGTGGGGCTGACATGGATCAGTTTTTCAAGAACCATCCTTTCAAGGATTTTTTTGGTGACGAGTTTTTAAAGAAATTCAAGAAGGGGCCCGGTGAAGGCCGCAACGAAATGCGACCGCAGGGGATGGGATCGGGTGTTATAGTATCGGCAGATGGACTTATACTCACCAATTCACACGTTGTGAAAGACGCTGATGAGATAAAAGTTAACCTCTCAGACAAGCGATCGTTTACTGCAAAGGTTATAGGCGCTGATCAGGAGAGCGATATCGCGCTGATCAAGATAGACGCCACGGGCCTTCCGATAGCTGAGCTCGGAGATTCGAACAAGATCAGGGTTGGTGAAATAGTTTTTGCCATAGGTAATCCCCTGGGTTTCAACCGGACGGTGACATCAGGTATCATAAGCGCTACCGGTCGCACCAATGTGGGAATAATAGACTATGAGGATTTTATCCAGACTGACGCTGCAATAAATCCCGGCAACTCCGGTGGGCCGCTAGTCAACATAGAAGGAAAAGTCATAGGCATCAATACCGCAATAGCCTCACGTAGCGGTGGTTATCAGGGAATAGGATTCGCCATCCCTTCAAACTCGGCCAAACTGATAATGGATGATCTCCAGAAAGGCGGCAAGGTTCGCAGGGGCTTGCTTGGAGTCAATATACAGGATCTTAACGACTCCCTTGCCAAATCCTTTGGGAGAAATGATTCTGAAGGCGCACTGGTATCACAGGTCATAGAAGGCAGTCCCGCTGAAAAGGCCGGTATAAAGTCAGGCGACATCATTCTGAAGTTTAATGGGCAGGCAGTAACAGGCGCCGCTCAGCTAAAAAATCTCGTGGGCAGGGAAAAACCAGGCTCTGATGCAAAGCTCACAATTTTTAGAGACAAAAAAAATATCGAAGTGAACGTAAAAATCACAGAGAGAACACAAAAGGCAGTGGCCTCCGCATCTCAGGGTTCATCGACCGAAACCTCCAATGAGCTTGGCCTTGAAATTGAAAAGGTGCCATCCTCTATGGCAGGTAAACTTGAACTCAAGGAGGGTGAAGGCTTGCTGGTAAAGGATCTCACACCGGATGGGGCTGGCTCAAAGATTGGGTTGAGACCCGGTGATGTAATACTGGAAGTTGACGGTGTAGCGATAAACGATGTGGCTGTTTTCAACAAAGCGGTAGTTGAGGCAAAAAAGAACAAGATAATCAGGTTGAAAGTTCAGCGAAATAACGGAAAGATATTCCTCGCGGGCTCTCTGGGTTAAATTTGAGGAGCTTGAACACCCACGGATGGCGTTCAAGCTCCCAACCTCTTCCAAGCGCCATCCCAAGTCTACTCAAATTCCATGTCTATACTGTATCCGTAAGCCTTGACCGATTTCTCAAGTAACCTCGCCGCCGTTATGAACAAGGTTCTATGTTCATTGGCGCAGCCACATCGCTCCAACCCGTCGGGATTCAGTTTCCCGTCCGTCCTGAATGTCCAGCTATTGAAGTAATCATCCAGGGCGGCAGGCCATTTTTCGCCGAGCGTCATGTCGCGGCCATCAAGGATCTCAAACCTTATTTCAGCCTTTGAATATGGCCTGTAAACCTCGATGTCCACGAGAAAACCGGCCTCGTATTTACTCCTGGCGACCATTTTCACTCCCTGTTTGATAATCACCACAATTGACATGCGCTCAAAACCTCTCAATTCAAGATTCGAAAAAGAAAATCATCTAACTTAAATATGTAAATTAAAATTGGAATCAGTTTCGCCGCACTTGACAAAACAGAAATATAAGTTTAATGAAACCTAATTTCAGGCTAACACGAAGCTCTTGGCAGCATATTTTTATATTGTGATAAAATAATTCATTAATGGGTAAACAAAATCAAGACTTCTGTTCAGTCGATTGAGCGGATCAGCGCGGCGTTTTTTCAATTATTTCCTAATCGGGAAACGGGCCGTAGCCAGGCTTTGAAAATTTAATAGTCTCCTCATGACCCGAAACTGCTAGAGATTTTACAGGAGGCTTTCCTATTTCAGGTATCGTTGGGAGGTTTTTGGAATCATGGAACCTTGTCCTGTGTTAGTAAAAGGCAACCGTGAATCAGACAGGCCTTATAGAAAAGTGGACTGTGATCATTATGGTGATTGCCTCAACACAGCCCTAAAAAGTAGATGGTCGGATTTTTCGTGCAACGAATGCAGCGCTTACTCCCGGACAAGATTTATCGAACAGGCCACAGGATCGGATGATTATTGGTAAACGTCGGATTGATCGATTTTTAACATTTTGATATAGTTAAATTCATTTTTGGGCCCGTTGGAAATGTCAGCCGTTATTTGACGCCTGGTCGGTTTTCGTAACGGGTCTAATATTATTAACAGCGGCTTGGAACAGCGCATGGAGGATTTATGGGAACGGCGCCGGCAAAAAGACTTTCAGAAATGGGTTATGATGAAAACAAACTAGGTTTTGGTGACATTTTTACGGATCACATGTTGACGATCAGGTACTCAGCGACCGCCGGAGGCTGGCAGGCGCCGGAGATCAGACCTTTTGAAAATATTGAACTGCATCCAGCGGGGATGGTTTTGCACTATGGACAACAGGTTTTCGAAGGTTTGAAGGCCTTTGCGGGACAAAATGGCGATGGTATTTTTCTATTTCGTCCGGATATGAATATTGCCCGTTTCAACAGGTCTTGTGTCAGGATGTGCATTCCCCCTCTGGACCCGAAAGTGTTCATGGACCAGATGTCAGCCCTGATCAGAAAAGACGGTGACTGGATACCGAGATCTCCCGGAACATCGCTTTATATACGGCCCACCGTAATTGCTACTGATCCCCACCTTGGGGTTCGTCCATCAAAGACCTATCTTTTCTACATCATACTTTCGCCGGTCGGGGCATATTATCCGGAGGGTTTTGAACCGGTAAAAATAATGGTGACGGACAAATATGTGCGGGCCGCCATGGGTGGGGTAGGCGAGGCCAAGACAGCGGCAAATTACGCAGCGTCCCTGCTTGCCGCGGAAGAGGCCCATGCCGCCGGCTTTACACAGGTGCTGTGGCTTAACGCCGTAGACAAATCATCCATTGAAGAAGTCGGCACAATGAACATTTTCTTCAAGATCAACGGAGAAATAGTGACCCCGGCTCTCGGTGGAACGATTCTTCCTGGCGTCACGCGAGACTCTGTGGTAACCCTTTGCAAAGACATGGGTATGAAGGTCTCGGAGAGAACCGTGACGATTGATGAGGTTGTCAAGGCAGCGGAAAGTGGTGGATTGGAGGAAGTTTTCGGGTCGGGCACCGCGGCCGTCATATCTCCGGTTAGCCATTTCCAGTATCACGGCAAGGATTACATGGTCGGTGATGGAAAGACCGGCGCCACCGCCCACAAACTGTTCGACGAAATTACCGGGATGCAGGTAGGCAAGAGACCGGACAAACACGGTTGGGTTGTGAACATCGGATCATAGATGGCCTGACAAGTTCAGCCATCCCACCATTGATGCGACTCTTTGCAGTATGAAGGCGCAGGGACCTCCGAAAAGGTCACTGCGTTTTTTTATCCACGCGGATGGTAGCGTGAATGAATCTGCTTGAGGCGCTTTTTGGCTACATGTGTATAGATTTCAGTAGTTGATATATCCGAATGCCCTAACATCGCCTGAACCGATCGAAGGTCAGCGTCATTCTGCACCATGTGGGTGGCAAAGGAGTGTCGCAATGTATGTGGTGATATTTCTTTGAATATGCCTGCGCCCACGGCTGTCTTTTTTATGATCTTCCAGAAAGCCTGCCTGGTCATCGGTTTGCCACGCCTCGTAACAAAAAGGGCTTCACTTCTCTTTGGTCCTATCAGCGCCGGCCTTACTACGTCCAGGTATCTTATTACCGCTTTCGCTGCAGGCGCTCCGAGTGGGGTTACGCGCTCCCTTGACCCTTTCCCCAGAACTGTTACACAACCAAGCTCAAGATCTACCCTGTAAGTGTCAAGATTCACAAGTTCAGAAACCCGCAAGCCCGTCGCATAAAGTAATTCCAGCATCGTCGAATCGCGTTTTCCCTCCAGTGTGCTTTGATCGACAGCGTTAAGGAGTCGCTCCACCTCTTCCTGTTCGAGGTAATTCGGGATTTTCTTTCCCAGTCTGGGGGAATCGATGTGTTCCGACGGATTGGTTTTTGTCTGTCCGGTTTCGATGAGGTACTTGAAGAAGGTCTTGAGGCAGGAGACCTTTCTGGCGATTGTTCTGGGGGCATAACCCCTATGATACATGGTCTCCAGATAAGACAATATGTCTTCCCGGCTTATTTTCCCCACACTTCTTTTGTCATTCCTGGTCAGAACATGAAAGAAGGCTTTCAGGTCAGCCCTGTATGATTGAATGGAAAGCCGCGCCAAACCCTTTTCGACTATCAGGTAGTCGAGCAGTCCTTCCATAGCCATTTCGAGGTCATTTGTCCTGTACTTGGACATATGTCTTCTCGATTAACTCCAGATGGTTGTGAAGATTTTCCCTTATGGAATCCAACAAGTCAAAATCAGTAATTTTTTCGCCATTAATATCTACGACATAGAATATGTCGGCGGCCTGATCTACCTCGGTCGAAATTTTAGCTAACGCCAGGTTGAGTTTCAGATCAGCCATCTTTCTCGTAATATCATATAGAAGACCGGGCCTGTCATGGACATAAACCTCAATAATTGTGGCAGAATCGGAAGTGGAGTTATCAATTTCCACTTTCAGGGGAAATCTGGGACTGTAAGTTGGCTGGAAAACCCCTCTTGATTGACGTCTGGCTTCAACAAGCCTGTGAACGTCTTCAACAGATGTGATGACCTTGACGAAATCGCTTTTGAAATGCTCCCACCTGTCAGGATCGTCTAGTGGGCCCTCAGGTATGTCATTCACATGAAATGTCGCAATTGCGACCTCCCCGATCGAATGGGTCCAGGCGCTCAATATGTTGATGCGGTTGGCTGAGAGTGTTCCGGCGATCTTGAAGAAAAGCCCCGGTCTGTCTTTTACTATCAGCGTTATAGAGCTATAACCGGGCTTGCGGTGATCTATCTTGCTCGCAATCACATGATCATCGGCAAAACACCCCGTGGGGGAGGACATGAGATGGTTTTGAATGTCTATGAAGTGGTCAGCGATGATTCCTGGATAAAAATCCAGAAAGTAGCGAGCGCTCCCTTTCGCAAGAAATCTTTCCAGTTCAGGCCCCCTATATCTTACAGGAACCAGATCCCTGACAACCACCTTGATTTCCTTGATCCAATCAGAAAGGCTTTCACCATCTGAACCTTCACCTTCAATGACATCAAGGGTTCTGTAATAAAGCTCCTCGAGCAGCATTCCTTTCCAGGAATTCAACGCCGTAGGGCCCACTGCCTTGAGATCGGCATGAGTCAAAAGCATCAGCAGGTCCAATCGCTTGCGATCCATGACATTTTCAGCAAAACGATTGATCATGGCTTCGTCATGAAGATCTTTCCTAAAGGCAAGATGAGTCATGGCCAAATGGTTCCGGATCAGAAATAGGACGTCCTCAGTCTCCTCCGGGGGTAAACCGAGTCGATTCAGGATAGGTCTCGATGCCTGTTCACCCCTGATTTCATGTCCTGGCCCCAGTCCCTTGGATATGTCGTGAAAAAGTCCCGCAAGATAAAGAACCTCAGGGTTCTGGAGTTTAGAAAATATCTGGCGTAAAAACAGATCGTTGGAACCGGACTGTGAATCCAGGGCCTGAATATTTTCAAGAACAGCTATGGTGTGAAGGTCTACGGTATATTGATGATAAATGTCGTGTTGCGGCAAGAACCTTATTCGGGCAAACTCGGGAATGAACTTTTCCAGAAAACCTACTTTCATCATGCTGTTTACCGCAGTGGCAATGTGTCCCCCAGTCTGGAAAAGTTTCAGAAAGAGCCTGTTGGCTTGTTCGTCAGACTTCATCTTTTCATCAACAGAGGACAGCTTCGAACGGATTAAATCAACCAGCCGTATGTCAAAATCACATCCTGTCTGCGCTATTTTTGTGAAAGCGACTATAAGCTCGGTGGGATTGTCTCCGAATGATTCCGGACTCCGGTGATTTATACCACCAGCTCCAATGTGGAAGGAATCTCCAATGTCCAGCATTTTTATACTGGTGGCCAATTTTGGCCTTAGGAAGATGCGCGCCCTGGCGAGTAACTGCCGTCCGAAAAAATCTATTGTAGACGCGTGCCTGTAATAATCTCGCATAAAACTTTCAACCCCGCGTCTTAATTCTGTATCTCGATATCCCATTTGATCAGAAATGGTAGTCTGACAATCAAATTTGAGGCGGTCGTCCCTTCTGCCTTCAATGAAATGCAGTCTGGCCCGTATCTCGGACAGAAACCTGGCGCCCTCATCGATCTCCTCCACCGATTTTGCGCTGCACAAACCCGCAGCCGGGAGGTCTTCAAGTGTCCTGCAACCAAAAATCATCCTCGCAAGCCATGTTAATAGCTGTATATACCTGAGCGATCCGGGGCCTTCCTTGAGGTGGGGTTCCAGAAGATATATGGTGTGTCCAAAGCGTTCCGAAGATCTTCGTATCTCGCCCTCTATTCTAAGGTAAAGATCAAGAGGGTTTGTTTCCAATATCAATGCTCCCCTCTCAATGAGCAAACTCCTATGAATGTTTCGGTCTCCCCAAACAAACCGCACATCCATTAATGATGTCAATACAGCAAGATCCTTGTCCGCCTCCTGCCTGCATTCATCAATGGTGCGAACCGAATGACCAAGCTCGACGCGAGCGTCCCAGAGCAAATACAGGATGCTCCGAATACCTCTGTATATTCCCTCCGGAGCGTCCTCAGGCCGCAGAAAAAGAAGATCAATGTCCGAATATGGGCTCATTTCCTCCCGTCCATAACCACCCATACCTAGAAGAGCTATCTTGTCCTTCCAGTAACCGAGGAAATGATCGCAAAGCTGGTTAAGTATCGAGTCGTAAACAGAGTTCATGTGGAATTTTTCAGGATTGTCCTTCCCCGCGTCCCGATACCCCGATATTCCGTCACGAATTATTTTTACCTGTTCAGCGCGGTCTATGGTAGAGAAAATAAACCTCATCAGAAATTACCCCTGTAATATTGAATAGATTTGCCCTGAGCCGCGTCCTGGAACTCATTATGACCGATAATCCACAAACTTGACAAACTATATAAACCACTTAGCCGAAAACATGGCACATAAAAAACACTACATCAAAAACCATTAAGATGCAATATGTTACAACAAATATATAAAGTATAGTAATATTAATAGTTAATGCCCGTTTCGCGTTGACATGGCATAACCCTTATGTTATTGTGTTTTTATTCAATAGATTATTTATTTTGCTAGGCATTTTAAGGCCTTGGGCTTCCGGCTGCGCCGCGTAGTGTTCCTGTGGTTTCCAGGGGCCTTAATGGCGCCCAGTTTCTGGGGCCTCAGGCTCCGGCAGCCTCTACGGTGTAGTTTGGTTGTCGCCCCGTTTTAGTTTCAAGGGTATGGTATGTCAATAAAATCCTTTGTATTTACTGTATATTTTTGTCTGATCACGTTCATTTACCCGGCTACTACATTTTGCTTCCAGACGGTTGAGCAATTTGTGGACAGTATGTCCGACGTAGCGTCGAAACTTGGAACGCCGCAATCCAGATACGCCATAGGTTTTAAAAAGTATTTCAACAGCTTTACTTCCTATCAATTTCCCAATCCTTTTCCACCCTCGCAGGATCCGCTTAGTCGTCTGGAATTTCCTATAGATCAGTGGTTTTTCGGGTCTCGCTATACATACGAGGCGCCTCACTGGACAGTCTTTTTTGACAGTTATGTCAACCTGAACAGGGACGCGGTCGCCATGATGCAGGACAGTGATTGGGAAGACGAAAACCAGCCATTTCAGAAATCCGTCTTCAGCGAATCCAAGTGCAGGCTTAATCGTAGCTGGATCCTCGATCTGGGTTTGAACCTTCATCCTGACTGGGCCATATTCCGCGATGTAAGTCCCATCACCGGTTTCAGGTACCAGTATTTTTATTTTACAACTCATGATGGCTATCAGACCTCTCTCGACGGTCATGATGCAGACCTGCCCGGTGACGGAATTGACTTTGAGCAGACTTTTTATCACTGGTATGTTGGCGGAGTACTCTCTACAACAATCAACACCTCGGGGTTATGGCGAACCATTCCCCAAACCAGCCTGACCTGCCAGGTCGATTATGCGCTTGCCACTGCGAAGAATGAGGACCTGCACTTGCTGAGGCTCGGCGAGCGGATCACGCGTGACAACACCAGCGGACATTGCTGGCATTTTAACGCAACATTGGGAATGAACATTCGCGACAACATGAAGGCCAAACTGGACGCTGATTTTAAACGAATGGTCACGCATGGGGATCATGAGCTTTCAAATAGTTTCTATAACATTTATTTCTCTTTTGGCGGCGCGAAGGTTTGGTCAGATCAGTTTTCACTCACGGGGTTGGTAGAATTCAATTTCTGACCGTTACTTCACACAATCCGTCCTGAATACGACCGCAGACATCCTTGGCGATTTTCACTCTATCCGTTATGATGTATTGTTCATTCACCAAATCCGACCAAAGCAGGCGCGCTCCAGAAAATTCTTGATCCGCCTGTGATCAAACAGGCCGTAGTTGAGTACATTTGTGGAGGGAGGCTAAATGAAGTGGGGTTTCTTGCACAAGAGACTGTATCTTGCGGGAGATAGTCTGGGTGGGCTGATCGTCCGTCCATTCCAGACGTTCATATCGATTGAATCCGCGGGCGGAATAATGATGCTGGTGTTTACCTCCATGGCCCTGCTTGTCACCAACTCACCGCTATATGAAATCTATAATAAGGCTCTCCATCTAAACATCTCAATTGGTTGTGACACTGCGACATTTTCAAGATCAATCCATTTCTGGATTAATGAGGGCCTGATGACATGTTTTTTTCTGGTTGTGGGGCTGGAGATAAAACGTGAAGCGCTAGTGGGAGAGCTTGCTTCCCTGAAACAGGCGGCGCTTCCTGCGGCAGGAGCGCTGGGTGGCGTTCTGGCTCCGGCCGCAATTTACTGGGCTTTAAACGACGGCACGCTCTCAGAATCGGGCTGGGGCGTGCCGATGGCCACTGATATCGCGTTTGTTCTAGGCGCCTTGACCATGCTGAGCGCTAGGGTTCCATCCTCATTGACTATCTTTCTGGTGAGTCTGGCCATAGTTGATGACCTGCTGGCGGTGGTGGTGATTGCGGTTTTTTACAGTCAGCCCCTTGTATGGGGGTATCTGGGAGTGGCCGCCGGAGTTTGCGGGATTCTGATAGTTCTTAATATTCTGGGAACGCGAAGCCCCGCTCCATACATACTGATTGGTGTCATATTATGGGCTTTCATCTATGCTTCGGGTGTTCACGCTACGGTGACGGGCGTGATAGTGGCTCTGACTATTCCCGCCAGATCAGCTCGCGATACCACAGGATTTGTGGATGAGGCCAGGCAGATCATGCGGGAGTTCAGGAACCAGCGCGCCAAAGACTATCTGATACACCTCCGGGAAGAAAACCAGATGGTGTTGCGTCAGCTCGAATCCATGTTCAGGCAGGTCGAACCGCCACTGCAAAGGCTCGAGTATGTCCTGCATCCATGGGTCATTTTCGGGATCATGCCGGTCTTTGCCTTTGCAAACGCCGGGGTGGCGCTGGAACCCAGTCTCCTGATAAAAGGAATCAGCTCGAATCAGTCACTCGGAATAATTCTGGGACTTTTTCTGGGAAAACAGCTCGGTATTTTCTCAGCCGCATGGATAGCCATAAAACTCGGTATAGCGACCCTGCCGGAATCTGTGAACATGAGGCACATTTATGGCGGCGCCGTTCTTTGCGGAATAGGCTTCACCATGTCGCTTTTTATTGCCGAGCTATCATTTGAAACGACAGAACTGCTGAACGAAGCCAAGGTATCAATTCTGGCCGCTTCCCTGTTGTCAGGAATTACTGGCGCCGCTATCCTATATTTTGCTGGAGATAAAAAAGTTGGGTAAGAGGCGGAAGAATGGCAGCAAAATGAATAAAGTCAGGCGAAGATGTGAATCCTAAAAATAAACGCCAAACTCAAGAGCCCATATATTCCAACAGAAATCAGCTTCCCACTGTTCGGACTCCGGACGGTCCTTCGTGCTGAATTTCAGGAATTGTCGATCGAATATGAGCCTTGCGGAGAGATCAAAACGATAAATCTGGGGCCGAAATGCCAGCGATAAGCCAGCGCTGGTCCATTCCGATCCCTTGAAGGGAAAATAGTAGTGCGCCTCGAAATGGACCGGAAAATTGAGTATCTCCGGGGGTACATATCGAAGATAAAAACCAATATTTGACGGAGAGTCACCGGAAAAATCTGCATGAATGGTCCGGGTGTTGTACCAATCAAGTGACGAGTCCTTAAACACAAATCGCGGATTGTTAAAGTAGAAATTAGCTGAGGCCCCAACCGCAAGCCAATCGTTGCGAACCAAATCGACATCCCCGCCCATTACCAGTCCTGAAAAGAAAAGGCCGTCCTCGGAAGTTCTGCGGCTAGTGGTGTCGAATGACATGTATGAAGCGTTAAACGCCAGACGCCAGAGTCGGGTTTTGGAGAAAAACTGATAAAGGCTCGGAGCCCCGTCAAGGGACCTGTATTGGACAAAGCGTTCAGAGCCGGGAGTCTTGCCGCTAGGATCGCTTACTAGGTCAGGCTCCGAAAAAGCCGTATTGTAGAGCAAATCAAAAGAGCCATATTGGTTACTTTTTACACGGGCTCTTTGCAGTGTAGCCATTCCCCCCTCCATTCCCAGCTCACTTCTGAAAGTGCTGGTAAGGCCACCGGGGGGTAAAAGGGGACCGATGAACTTTTGAAGGGAATCCAGAGGTAGAATGGAGCCGAAACCTGAGTCCGAAAACTGCGCGTAGGCGCATCGTTCGCTGAAGCCGAAAGCAACGGCGAACGATATGAGAATGACTAAAATGGGCTTATGGATGGGTTTGTTTCCCATGAGGCCCTTCTGGCTCAGAGTGGTTAATTTGCTGGTAGGAATTTAACCACATTTGGGCTTGTTTCGTCAAGCTAATTGACATTTGTGGAAGCCCTGTCTGCCTATATAAGACCCTTGGAAGCGAGCATGGTTTTTGGCGAAACCATGTGTTTTTCAAACCAGTGTGACGCCTGTGAGTCGTTTAGCGCAACACCTATGAGTTCCGTGAGGTAGAGTACAGGCATTTGATAATTCCTGCCGGAGAGTTTGGAAATATCGGCCTGCCTTGTGTCGAGATTGGCCTGGCACATGGGGCAGAGCGTGACCATTGCATCGGCGCCCACGGCGATTGCCATGTCGATGAGTTTTTGCGAGAGCTTAAGCACAAGATCTGTTCGAGTCAGGGCGAGCGATCCGCCGCAGCAGTCAGTCTTGTAAGGCCAGTTCAGGACTTCGGCGCCAACCGCCTCAAGAACCTCATCCATTTGTTTCGGGTTTTCGGGGTCATCCGGATCGACCACTTCGACCGGTCTGACAGCCAGACATCCGTAGTATGCGACGACTTTCAGACCCGCCAGGGGTTTGGCGCTACGTTCCCTTATCCTTTTTATTACGTCCGCGTCATGTAGCATATCTATACCGGACATGATCCTGATTCCACCCCTAAGCGGAAACTGGCGCGACAGTTCAGCGTCTTCCAGGATTTTCATTGACGCCGCTTTCATACGGACGTGACAGCCTGCGCAGGGAGCAACTACATCCCGACCCAACCTTTCGGCGGTAATCAAATCCCTGGCCGGCAGGGCTGTTTCGAGATATGCGTCCACCATGTGCGCTGAAGAGGCGCCGCAGCAAGCCCAATCAGGCAATTCCTTCAGTGTGACTCCCAGTTTTTCGGAGACACTGCGAAAAGATTCATCAAGTTCCTGGGCCGAACCTTTTAAGCTACATCCGGGATAATAAGTAAATTCCATGGTGTATCCTCACGAAACACAATGAAAAATGGCTGTCGCCAAGGCGCAGCCGTATATTGGTCTGAGAAAAGACTGTTCCCGGATTATTTCAAACCGGATTTCTTGAACACCTGTTTTACTTCGCTGAGGCTGCCAGTCTTTTGAGGCAACAGATGGAGTTTTCCTTTTTTAAACATCTGCATGCCAAGTTCCATATCGTCGAAATATTTTTTTGTTCTCAATTTGTACATACCGATAAGGAACAGCTCATAGACCCGTCCAAAGGTTTTAATGGTATCCATGAATGTCTTATGGAATATAGGAACCGGAGATCCCTTGGTGTCCATTTTGTCGCGCAGTATCTGATGTCTGATCGGGTCCAGCAGGGCAGGCACATCAATGCCGTTAGGGCATCTTGCGCCGCATGTGTGGCATGTCAGGCACAACCAGATACTTTTTGAGGCTGCGATTCTGTCAAGATCGCCGAGGACGGCCAATCTGACCATCTGATGCGGCATAAGGTCCATCTCTGTGGCGACCGGGCATCCAGCCGAGCATTTTCCACACTGATAGCACTGATTGATGACAGAGGCTAAATCGGCCTGAGGCGCCGTAACTTTTCCTGATGAAGTTGCATAACCTGTCTGTGGCATCTGTTTCTCCCTCTCGGAACCTGAAACCTTTAGACGATGATGTTCTTCCTCGATTTCGGTCCGACAATAGAGCGTATAACTCATGAATCCTGTAGAACGTCGTATAACTTTTCATGGACAGGCGCCGGTTTTACTGGCCCTGTCCTTTAACACATACAAAATGCTTTCTCGCGATTTCCTTTCAGGAGGCCTGTCCAAAAAGGGCATCGATTTCCGAGAAAACCTGATCATCACGGAAATGCGAGAGCTCGATGGCCTTACCCGGGCAAACCGACGAGCATATTCCGCAACCCTGACACAGCGCCGGAACAATCTCAGCCTTGTGCTCCTCGTTGATGAACGGAGCG
>CAITZA010000289.1 GCA_903896745.1 uncultured Desulfomonile sp.
CGCCCTTCAATACTATATCGCCTCGGGTTTCTTGTAGGCTTCGGCCTTCAACCAGGAGCGCAGACCGTCAGAAATACCGCAAGCCTTGTTCTTGCACGCGAATTCTTTTACCGATTCATCAATAAGTTCCTGGGGAGCGTCTATCTGATAAAGCACTTCATAATCGTGATGGCTTTGCTTGACCAAGAGCAGTTTTGGCGGGGCCGATACGGCATCAATCTTGAAATACGCGCTTTCCTCGTTACACGACTTGGCATGGTTCAAACCTCTTGACCAGTTTGTTCCCCATTCCAAATAACGCGTCACCGCCTCAAAAGGATGAAGATCCCAGTCAATCATCATTGCAATATTCCTGTCTGCCAGTATATCTCCGATTTTTTTCACGGTAATATCCTTTCCCGATTATATTCATCATACTAGTCAAGATGCCGTTCAGACAAAAAAGTTTCACCCCCTGATGGAGCATGATACGGGAAACCGCTCACCTCGAAGGGGGGAGAACAGTTTATGGAAGCCCTATTTTCAGATCGTAGCGCCCCCACTCAATATTCAGTTTTAGAAGCAAGTTCACGTCTGGGGCTTGTCTAGCGCCTCCCTGACTCGAGCGAGGAGGTAGTTGTTTTCATAGGGTTTGTTTATGAAACCTGCGGCCCCCATGGACATAACCATTTCTTCCGATTCCCCGCCTGAAAAACCGCTTGCCACAATGACCTTCGCGTTCTCATGGTGAGTGATGATTTCCCTGAGGACGCTTTTTCCGCTGAGCCCGGGCATAATCAAATCCAGTAATATCAGATCAATATCCTTGTATTGTTCATCGATGATCTGCAAGGCCTGAATTCCATTGGAGGCCAGCAGGACGGAATAACCGGCGCTTTTTAGAACCTCGCCCGCCAGTTCACGAACAAAATCCTCATCATCAACGATCAGAACGGTTTCCGATCCGCCGGTCTGACTCCGGACACCATTACGCTGCGATCTTTCAACAGAATATTCCATGGAAGGCAGGTATATTCTGAAGGTGGTTCCGACGTTGCTGACACTATCGCAAAGTATTGCGCCTCCGTGCTGTTTGACTATACCAAAAACCGTAGGAAGGCCGAGTCCGGCGCCAGCCCCAACTTCCTTGGTTGTGAAAAATGGCTCGAAAATTCGATCAATTATCTCGGGTTCCATCCCCTGACCTGTATCGGAAACCTTGACCAGAACGTAGTCTCCCTGAGAAAGGCCCTCCTGAAACATGTCTGACTGCTCCTCGAGAATAACGTTTGATGTCGCGATCACGAGGTCGCCTCCGTCGGGCATGGCGTCACGGGCGTTAATCGCCAGGTTCATCAACACCTGCTCGATCTGCGCCGAATCAGCGTTTATGGTTCGGATGTTACTATCCAGGTCAAGCCTGACATTGATCATTTTGGGAATTGTTCTTTCAAGCAACTGTGTTGTCTGAACGATAAGCTGATTAAGGTCAACAGGCTTCTTGTTGGGTTCTATTTTTCTACTGAATGTCAGAAGTCTCTTTACTAGCGCGGAGCCTCGCTGTGACGCCAGGGATATTTTGGATATTTCCTGATACCCCCTGTCTTTATCGGACATCTGGCTGAGAAGCAGTTCGGAATATCCCTGGGTGATCTGCAACAGGTTGTTGAAGTCGTGGGCAATGCCTCCAGCCAGTGTTCCTATAGCCTGGATTTTCTGGGAATGAATCAACTGCTTCTGCATTTCCACTTCCTGGGTTATATCCCTCTTTACCGCCACATAATTTGTTATTTCGCCCGAATCTGACCTGACAGGCGAAATGGTGGCTTCCTCATGAAACAATGTTCCATCTTTTCTTTTGTTTATGAGTCGGCCCTTCCAGATCATACCGCTGGAAATCCTGTTCCAGAGTCCGGCATAAAAGTCATTATTCTGCAAACCGCTTTTCAGGATACTGGGTGTTTTGCCAAGAACATCATCGGCGGAAAATCCGGAGGTTTTCTCAAAGGCTGGGTTAACGTATTCTATGAGACCAGCGGCGTTTGTGATCATGATAGATTCTGCTGACTGCCCTACGGCCGTGGCCAGACGCCTCAATGATTGCTGGGCAAGTAAACGGGCGGTAATATCCCGGAAAGTTACCTGTACCAGGTTTGAAGTACCGGTTCTTATCGGAACAGCCGATGCCTCAACGTCCACTGAACTTCCATCCAGGCGCAAAAATTTCTCCTCAACCGTTGGTTGAAGGCGGTCATCGTCCAGGGCCGATGAAATGCGTTTCTCAACTGGATGTCGATAATCCTGGTGAACAAGATCCAGAACCCTGTAGCCAATGAGTTCCCCGGGGGTGTTCGCTCCCAGGATTAAGGCAGCCGCCGGATTCGTCATCACTACCACGCTCCCGTCATGAACCAGAATGCCGTCAGGTGACAGGTTGACCAGCTTCCTGTAACGCTCCTCGCTTTCCTGGAGTATTTTCTCCGTATGCTTGCGGTTGGTTATGTCCGTATGGGTTCCAACAATTCTTGTTACAGATCCGTCATTCAGGCGCCCGACTATCCTGGAGCGAGACAGCAGCCACCGGTAATCCCCCTTAAAGCTCTGGAAACGGAATTCCAGCAGGGACTCTTCAATACGTCCGTTTTTCAGGGAATCGATTTCCCCAAGGACCCTGTCCATGTCATCATGATGTATCAGACTTGCCCAGTCTTTGAATTTTTTCGGAAAGAATTCCTTTTCGAATCCCAGCATCCTGAAATAGTTGGGGCTTCTGTGAAAATGATTTTTCGTTACATCCCAGTCCCATATCCCATCATTCGTTATCTCCATCGCCAGTCTGAGACGCTCCTCATTCCTCGTCGTCTGTTCCTGACGCAGCTTTTTGTCGCTAAGAATGGCCACGGTGTTGGCCACTATTTTCAGCCATTCGATTTCCTGCTCTGTAACATCCACTTTAGATGTGTGTCCCAGGGACAGCACACCTGAAACACCGGAATCCTGAATCATGGGAATGCAGACGAAAGTTTGAACATGGAGTCGCCTGAGCGCATCATCCGAGTATTCGCCCCTGCTTTGCGGGTCATGTTCGATCAGAACCTCACCCGATTTGGCGGCAATCCCAGAAAGTGTAAGGTTCGCATCCACCTCAAATAACGGATTCCCGTTGCCAACAGGAAGAATGCCGGTGCTGGCCATAAAGACCATTTTTGAGCGAGCAGGATCGTAAGACTCTATGGCCACTATCGGGAACCCTGTCAGACCGTTAACATCAGCGACAATTTCATCTAAGATCTGGGCGAGAGGTTTGTCCTGCAATATTAGATTGGAAATTTTCTGAAGGGTCAGCAATCTCCGGTTAA